>SEDW01001279.1 GCA_004193325.1 Pseudomonadota bacterium
GCGTGATTTGATAGGGCTGTTCAGCTTTAAGTTCAAACCAACCGGCCTCAAGAAAATTCACCTTCTGCAAACTCTTGGCGATGGACAGGTTGGGATTGGTTTCATCGGTGCCAAGCTGCATCTGGAAAGGATAGTCATAGTTCATCTGAGCCATAGCCACCCGGGTGGATCTTGAGGCATCGCCGACGATCGTTTCATTGTGAAAGACAAGGCCCAGATTTTCTAAAAACTTTGGCATCTGGCTACTGAAACTCCGGTTTTGCCCTGCGTTGGGATAATTGATTTCGTAGCGGCAGAAGGCATCGAGGTAGACGATGAGTTTGCCGCCGCGCATCAGGAACTGGTCGAGTGCATAAGACACGCGATCGCTCATCTGTTTGGGATGGATGAGAACGATGGTCTGCAGATTCTCAGGTATCGATTCGGCCTCGATAGGGAGATTGACGATCTGATAGAGACTTCGTAGAGCGGAAACAAAGGCCCAGTCGTTTCGAAGATTATTCGTATCGCCCAATTCGTCACCGACGAGAGGGAGACTCGACATAATCCCAAGACTGGGCTTGGCCGCCTGAGCAAGACGAACGATGGATTCGGTCAGCTCGTATTCGAGTTGAGCTTCCGTTTGCACGTTGAACAAGGGAATCGAAAGATTATGGTCGCCTTGTCTCAGAGCAAGGCCGAGGTAGGAGTTCTCTCCTGTGGGCCCGGCTATCGCATGCATGCCGGCGATACGGGCTTCAACCTCCTCCTCTGAATCCTGCACGGGATCGATCAGGTGGAGGCGGAAATTCTTCGGCGATGTGGCAGCATATTCCCTTAATAGTTCTTCGATCCGCTGCCCATAATGCTTCATCGACGGCGGAATATTGCTGCGCGTGAAGTAGAGATCAGCGTGGATGGGGCGCTCAAGTTTGAGAATAATGTCTTTCGTTCCGCCCGAGAGAGTGTAGAGCTTTTCTTCCGTCATATCCCAACGCACATGAGCATCACGGGCGAGGAGGACGAGGAGGAGTATGCCGGCCGTGGTTGAGAGATAAGCAAAGATTGTGCTGCGGTCGGGGCGTCTTTGTTTTCTTTTGTTGTGGAGAATACTCTGATTCAGGAAGAGACA
>SEDW01000251.1 GCA_004193325.1 Pseudomonadota bacterium
CCCTTGCCTGAAGCCACAATTCGCTCGTATCTCACGAATGGGAGACATGGATGAGTCTTGAGAAGCAAAGCCACGAGAAAAGCCAAGGTTCTCGCTCATCTGACATTGCCGTTATAGGCATTGGCTGCATGTTTCCTGATGCTGCGAATCTGGAGGAATACTGGAAGAATATTTCGCTTGGCCATGATGCCATCAGTCCGATTCCTGTGAGTCACTGGCGTCCGGAAGATTATTTTGATGTGGATCCCAAAAAGCCGGATCACACTTACGCCAAGACCGGTGGGTTCCTCCGTCCCTATGCATTTGATCCTTTGAAATATGGGATTTCCCCGCAAGCGATCGAAGCGACTGATACCACTCAACTACTTGGTATGGTCTGCGCCCATGAAGCTCTGGTCGATGCTGGTTACGGGCCGGGCAAAGATTTCAACCGTGATAAAACCTCCTGCATCATCGGTGTAACGGGTGCGATGGAGCTCGTCATTCCACTTGGTGCTCGTCTAGGTCATCCCGCCTGGAAACGCGCTTTGAAAAATGCTGGCGTCGCGGATGATATCGCCGCCGCTGTGGTCGAAGAAATATCCGAATCATATGTTCCCTGGCAGGAAAATTCATTCCCTGGCCTGCTTGGTAACGTAGTGGCAGGACGCATCGCAAGCCGGCTTGATCTGGGCGGCAGCAATGCTGTCGTCGATGCGGCTTGTGCCAGTTCGCTGGCTGCTTTGCACATGGCTGTGATGGAGCTCGAATCGGGTCGTTCGGATATGGTCATCGCTGGTGGTATGGATACCTTCAACGATATCTTTATGTACATGTGTTTTAGCAAGACTCCAGCTCTCTCGCCGACAGGCCATTCACGGCCCTTTGATGCCGAAGGTGATGGTACGAGTATTGGTGAAGGTCTCGGTGCGATTATTCTCAAACGCTTGAGCGATGCACAAGCCGATGGCGACCGTATCTATGCTGTTCTAAAAGGTGTGGGTTCAGGAAGCGATGGCAAGGGCCAGGCGATCTACGCACCCGCTGCCAAAGGTCAGATCAAAGCCTTGACCCGCGCTTATGAAATCTCTGGGGTCGATACGAATACGATCGAGCTCTTTGAAGCGCACGGAACCGGCACCAAAGTTGGTGACGGTGTGGAAGTTGAAGCTCTCCGTCAGGTCTATGGCGAAAGCGATCAAAAGCATTGCGTCATCGGTTCGGTCAAATCACAAATCGGTCACACCAAGGCAGCAGCCGGTGCCGCTGGACTCATTAAAGCGGTGATGGCGATTCACCATAAAATTCAGCCTCCGACTCTTAAGATTCGGAAGCTGCATCCGACCATTGCCAAATCACCCTTTCAGGTTCTGGATCGCGCACGTCCCTGGATCACACGCGGCGACCATCCTCGCCGTGCCGCTATCAGCGCCTTTGGCTTTGGCGGCAGCAACTTTCATTGCGTGATCGAAGAGTATCAGGCGCATGACAAGCCTGTGCAATGGGATGACGAGACTTATCTTCTCAACTGGTCGGCAGCTTCGAAAGAGGCTCTTCTTCGTGATGTGTCCAGCACAGCGAACCTTTTGCACAATACCGATCGCGGACATTTACAAATCATTGCCAGAAAATCCCGCCGGGCTTTTAAAGCGAGCGATGCTCAGCGCATGAGTGTATGGGCCAAGGGGACGGAAGAGCTGCATCAGCGTCTCGAAGCCGCCGTCAATCTCTTGAAGTCTGGAACCTCTGCAGCGGGCGTGACTTATTCCGATCAGCCGGCGACAAAAGATATTGGTCTCGTCTTCGCAGGTCAGGGCTCGCAGACCCCAGGTATGCTTCGCGAATTGATGCTGGCCTTTCCTGAAACGATGGAAAGTCTGGAAGCTGGGTCGCGCATCCTTGCTGAGCACGAGGGTTCGACGCCTTCCCTCATGGATTACATTTATCCCAGCCAAGCATTTGATGATGAGAAGACTCTGCAGCAAAAGGCTTTGACAGCCACCCGCATAGCTCAGCTGGCTCTCGGCACTGTGGGCGCAGCGCTCATTACTATATTGAAACGTTTTGGCGTCAAGGCCAGCAGCGTTGCCGGTCATTCCTATGGCGAGCTCCTTGCGCTCTATGCCGCGGGTGTTTTGAAGCTTGAAGACATGCTTCGGGCTTCCTATCAACGTGGTCTCCTGATGGAGAAGGCTGGTCGCGCAGGCGGCGGCATGCTTGCAGTGATGGCATCGGCAACACGAGTGGAAGAGATTCTCAAGACTGAAGGCTTCACCGCCAGGATCGCGAACTTCAATGCGCCTGAACAGGTTGTTGTGGGTGGAGCGATTGAAGAGCTCGAGCGATTGAAGTCGGTTTTGCGCTCTCTCAAGATTACTGCGAAGAGTCTTGAAGTCAGCACAGCCTTCCACACAGATTATGTGAGTGATGCAGCCGAGACCTTTGATGCCTGGCTCAAAGATAACGTGACCTTTCATACGGCCGAGCTACCGGTATTCAGTAATAAGCTTGCGCAAGCGTACGAAGCGGCCTCTGCCCGCCAGACCCTGAGCGCTCAGTTGGGTGCTCCGGTACGTTTTCATGAAATGCTGACGGCCATGCGTGCTTATAAAGAAAATGCCCTAAGCCTTGTCGAAGTTGGTCCGGGTCGTAAGATTCAGGGTCTTCTTAAGGCGAGTGATCCCAAGGCTCTAAGCCTTGACAGTGAGAGTAAGAGCAGTGTGCTCGGACTGCTTGCACTCCTTTCCGAACTTTCCGTCCTTGGTATCGATATGGATCTCACGCAGTGGAATCCTGGTCTGGAAGACCTCCCTCCGGTTGAGAAGAAGAGTTTTACTGTGACTCTGACCGGCGCCAACTATCGTTCCGAGAAGAAAGCCAAACCGAAGGATAAGGACAAGGCGCCTAAGCCACTCCTCATTCCCGATCCGGCCAATAAACTACCAAGTCCTGAACTTTCTCTGAAAGATTCAGTCAAAAGACCGGAAGCTCAGGCCGCGAAAGCGCAGCCAGACCCTGTCTTTGAAGCGCCGAAGGCTCAGGGCTCCGCGCCATTGAGTTTCTCGAAGCCCAACAAACCGTCAGTCGTACAACATCCGACTAAGAGTGAGGCATCCGTGAAGAACAATCAAGAATGGTCGCAACTGGAACATATCCTAAAGGATATGCAGGAAGCTCAAAAGAGAACGACCGATGCCCATACGCTCTTCCTAGAGAATCAAAGACAGTTCCAACAGATTCTTCGCGACGCTCTCCTCGGTGGCGCTGACTTTACGCAAAATCTCGAGGCTCCGGTTCGTTCGCCTGCAAATCCCGCGCCTGTTTATCAAGCTCCGGCTGCTCCCTCGCCAGCAGCTCCGCGGGCAGCAGAAGCGCCTCGTCCTCAGGCTGTGCAGTATGCGGCTCCTGTGTATCAGGCTCCGGCTCCTGCGCCGCGTGCTGAAGCGCCTCGTCCTGCTGCAGCAGCTGTTGCAACTGCAACGGTAGCGCCGGCAGCTGCTCCAAAGCCAAACAAATCCAGTTCGGCTTCCCGCTCTGCAGATATTCTACGGATTGTCGGTGAGGCCACAGGCTTTCCCGTGGAAATGCTATCTCATGAGATGCATCTCGAAAGCGATCTTGGAATCGATTCGATCAAAAAGGTTGAGATCTTCTCACAGCTTCAAAGCGTGAATCCTGGTCTTCAGGCAGACGCATCGCGCATGAACGAGGCGCAAACCATTGCCGACCTCATCACTTATGTCGATGGTGGGGCTGAAACAGTTGAGAGTTCGGCGACTCAATCTTCTGCTCATGAAGATTCTCCAGAAGATCGCAAGGGTGCCTGGTCGGCGAGTCCCATTGCTTTCGTCTCAGGTAAAGCGAGCGAAATCAAACAATCGGTCCTCGCTGTGATCAGCGATAAAACCGGTTTTCCGGTAGAAATGCTTTCCGATGATATGGATCTTGAATCCGACCTTGGGGTGGATTCCATCAAGAAGGTTGAGATCTTCTCCAATATTCAGGAAAAATTCCCCCATGTGCCGTTCCAGGCCGAAGCGTTGAACGAGCTTCATAAGATTTCGGATATCCTTGCTCGGATCAATGGCGGTTCCGCTATAGCTGAAGAATTGAAAGAAGCGGAGGCTCCAAGTGATCTGCAGGCGATCCTCTGGGATGTGATTGCGGAGAAGACGGGATATCCTGCGGAAGTCCTCACTCTACAGATGGACCTTGAATCAGACCTTGGTATCGATTCGATCAAACGGGTTGAGATTCTTTCCGCACTAACCGAGAGGCTGCCGAGAATCAAGGATCATACCTCGACGGAAGTGAGGACACTCCAGGATCTCCTCAGTCTCTTACAAGGCGGCGTGATACGGACCGCCGACGATGAAGGTCTGGCAGAAAGCTTATTAAACCCTGAGCCCATGGAATGGGACCTCAGTTCAAAAAAAAAATCGCAAGACGATGAACCGCTGACTTCGGCGGAGAGCCTCAAGCTTTCCGCATCGAAAGTGTCCTGCTGGAAGCTCAAGGCGAGCCCTTATGCTGCCGCTCCAGGACAGAGCCATCGCGAACTCAAAGCCCAGGGCGAGATCTGGATCATCGACGACGGTTCCAGCCTTGCGAAATCCCTCCTGCAAAAACTCGAAGAACGTGGCGCTCATCCCAAACTTGTTTCTCAAGCCGGGGCTGAGCGTTTGTCGATTCCTGAAAATCTTCAGGGTCTCTATATCCTCAGTCCTTCTCAGTTCGATGATCAGCCGCTCCGCTGGCTCCAGTCGTCCTATAAACTCCTTCGCCGCTGCGCGGAGAGTCTCCAGAGCAGTCAGGGCTTCGTTGTAACCGTGAGTCGTCACGGGGGGCAATTTGGTCTCGACGGCTTGACTCAACTCTCGCAGGTCTACGCCGGAGGCAGCTCCGCCTTTGTCAAAACGATTTCTCACGAGTGGCCGCTGGTACATGTTCGCGCTCTCGATATGGGCCGTGATTTCACCGACAGCCTCGATGCTGCGAATCGATGCATCGATGCTTCACTTCTTCACGGTCCGCTTGAGATCGGCGTTCTGCGTGATCGCATGTATACGCTCAAGCTCGAAGAAGAGAGTTTCTCGGAACAATCTCCTGAAAAAGTTCTGCAAAGGGGTGACACAGTCCTCGTCACCGGTGGAGCTCGCGGCGTGACTGCTGCGACTTTGATCGCGTTAGCCAAGCGTTATCCCGTTCGATTTGTGATCTGGGGCCGCACTCCTCTCGCTGCTGCGGAAGCGCGTGAGACGAGAGATTTGACTGATGCCGCAGCCATTAAACGTCAGCTTCTATATCTGCGTCCGGAATTGAGTCATCCGAAAGATCTCGAGAAGGCTTATCGAAATATTCTTTCGCAACGTGAGCTTTTTGCGACGTTCAATGCTCTGCGCAGCTACGGTGCGGAAGTCGTCTATGAAGT
>SEDW01001280.1 GCA_004193325.1 Pseudomonadota bacterium
GGTAGCGGGTCTGAGAGGATGATCCGCCCGAGTGGGACTGAGACACGGCCCACACACCTACGGGTGGCAGCAGTTGGGAATCTTGCACAATGGGGGAAACCCTGATGCAGCGACGCCGCGTGGAGGATGAAGGGTCTAGGCCTGTAAACTCCTTTTACCGGGAAAGACTTAGGACGGTACCCGGGGAATAAGGACCGGCTAACTACGTGCCAGCAGCCGCGGTAAGACGTAGGGTCCAAGCGTTGTCCGGATTTACTGGGCGTAAAGAGCGCGTAGGCGGTCCGTTAAGTGTAGAGTGAAAGCTCCGGGCTCAACTCGGAAATTGCTCTGCATACTGGCGGACTCGAGGACGGAAGAGGTTTGTGGAATTCCTGGTGTAGCGGTGAAATGCGTAGATATCAGGAGGAACACCCATGGCGAAGGCAGCAAACTGGTCCGTATCTGACGCTGAGGCGCGAAAGCGTGGGTAGCAAACAGGATTAGATACCCTGGTAGTCCACGCCCTAAACGATGGATACTAGGCGTGAGAGGTATCGACCCCTCTCGTGCCGCAGCTAACGCACTAAGTATCCCGCCTGGGGAGTACGGCCGCAAGGTTGAAACTCAAATGAATTGACGGGGACCCGCACAAGCGGTGGAGCATGTGGATTAATTCGATACTAACCGAAGAACCTTACCCAGACTTGACATCGATGGTAAGCATCTGAAAGGATGCCCTCCCTCTCAAGGGGACCAGAAGACACTTGTTGCATGGCTGTCGTCAGCTCGTGCCGTGAGGTGTACGGTTAAGTCCGCCAACGAGCGCAACCCTCGTCCTGTGTTACCAGCATGAAAGATGGGGACTCACAGGAGACCGCCGGTGTAAGCCGGAGGAAGGTGGGGATGACGTCAAGTCAGCATGGCAGTTACGTCTGGGGCTTCACACATGCTACAATGGGCGCAACAGAGGGCCGCGATACCGCGAGGTGGAGCTAATCCCAAAAATACGCCCCCAGTTCAGATTGCAGTCTGCAACTCGACTGCATGAAGGCGGAATCGCTAGTAAACGCAGGTCAGCTATACTGCGTTGAATACGTTCCCGGGTCTTGTACACACCGCCCGTCAAGTC
>SEDW01000252.1 GCA_004193325.1 Pseudomonadota bacterium
TACGCAATCTGGCCTCTTTTGAGCAAAAGACTTGAGATTCGCGAAGCGAAGCTCGTCGGGGTGGACGGAGATTTTGCTTTGGCTCTGGAGCCTTCCCCAGAAGAAGCGCCGAAAGATCCTGAGGCATTGACGAAGATCCTCGATCTCCTTAGAAAACCGCCAATCAGTGTCGATCTCCCGGAGTTTGCGATGGAGCGGGTGCGCCTCCATCTCGAGCTTAGCCAAGGGGCGATCACTGCCGATTTGCTCCTCGAAGATATGAACCTCAAGACGAGTCTCGTGCTCGCGCCAGGAGTTTCCTCGATGAAACTCGACGCAGGATTGCCCATTCGTCTCAAATTCGCCCAGGGCGAAACGCTCACGGCGGAATCGATCCTGGTCGTTGAACCTCATATCGTCTGGGATTCGACCATTATCGACCAGGATTTTAAGTGGAATCTCGACATCAACGGGACGACTGTTAAGATGGGGGACAGTCACGTCTCCCAGAATAAGGGCCTCGTCCTGGCTGACATCAAAGACCTCTTTCTAAAGCTTAATCTAGCCCTGAAGCACGAGGGCAAAGTACCGGCACAAACTGTGACGGTGAATGATATCGCTCTCCCGCTCGGCGCCAATGGCGATCTGAATCTTGATGTCTTGCCACTCAGCTTTGTCGACAAGAAGGCGGCGATGCAGGCAAATCTCTCGGCCAAGGCGAGACTCGACTTCGAAGCGACGCTGCCCCGAAATTTTAAAAGACCCGAGGATCTGAGCTGGACCCTGAAGAATCAATTGAAGCTTGAGCAGCTTCAGCTCTTTCAGCAAAAGGCGCGAACAGTCAGCGTGCCATCGCTTGTTCTTGACCTGGACGGACAAGGCTCAGAAGGGCGGGGGAATGTTGAAATTGAATTCAACGCTTCTAAAATTGATCTGAAAGCGCTTTCTTCTGCTCTGAATCTCGAAGGAAGCTTTCTCGCCAATGTCGATCTTCCAAAGAAGGCACTCGATCTCACAGGCAAAGCCTCCGTGAATGACAAGGCCGCGTTGACCCTTAAGGGTAAAGTCGAAGATCTAGCCAATACTCTCACAGCTAAAGTCGATCTGTCTCTCAACACCTATCCTGAATGGCGAACATTGCATAAAGCTCTGGGCCAGCTCGATCAGCTTGCCTGGCCGAAGCTCACGCTGACGAACGATCTAAAAGTCATTCATGCGGAGCCGCTCGAAGACATTAAGGATTGGTCTCTACTACCCATAACCAATAAGTTGGTCATGGACGTGAATCAGACAGCGGAGTTTGAAAAGGCGATCGTGCGCTTTAAAAAACTCGGATTAAATCTGGATGCGAGTACCCAAGATAAGAAGGCTCAGGGCCTTCTCAAGCTGGATGTAAATGGTCTGACTCACAAAGTGTTGCAAAAGCCCATCGGGCTGGCTCAGGAGCTCCGCTTCAATGCCGACTTTAAGGATCTGATATCGGCACAGATTAAAGCCAAATCTGTGATCGATGGCAAAGAGCGTCTGAATCTCACCCTGGATGCCCGCGAGACGCCAAGGAAGATGACTATCAAGGATACGATTCTTCTCAAGATCGATCCGAGTCTCAAGCAGTATGTGGCTGGCCTAGAGATACTCGACGATGTGGGCATGATCACCCTCGAAAGCCGTGATGAGCTCACCCTCAGTTATCCTGAAAGCCGCATCAAGGACGTCAAGTCCTGGGATCCCGCACGGCTTCATGCCGATGTGAATTCAGCCCAGACCGTGACGCAGCTCGGACACAAGGTGAAATACCGTCTCCTGGAACCCCTTGGCATTCAAACAGTAGCGAAGCTTCAAAACGCTGGCCTCAGCCTTGCCACCCACGTGAAAGCCCCTTTGGTTGAAGCGGAAGGTCTCGCCACCGTTTCAAAACTCGAAACCAAACTCGGCGTCCAAGTGTCGAACATTGGCAGCCAGGATAAGGTCGACATTCAACTCCTGACAGGAATCAAAGGCGTTAAGCCCCTGATGGCTTCAGCCGCTAAGGTTCAAGACGCGATTCAAAACATCACTCTAAAACTCAAGGCGCAGGTCCTTCAGAAGGATAAGTTCCTAATCGATGAGATGACAGCTAACGTCGACGGGGCTCTTTTAGCCTTTAAAGGCAAAGGGGATATGGCCCTGAGCACAGGCCGTGGCGGCTTTGTCGGCAGTCTGAAGTCGCAGCTTCCGGCTGGTCGGTCGATTGCGGGACTCAAGGGGAGCGGGGGCTTTGAATTGCCTTTCAACATTACTCTTTACGATAAAAAAGTTCTCGCGATCCAGTCAGAGCCTCGCTTCGACAAGCTGTCGTTTACCTATGGTGATGACATTCAGGTCGAGGGCATGGACGGCAAACTGAGTCTGGCGGAAGAGCTTAATATCGACGAAAAGGGTCGCATCGGCTTTCTCTACCTCAACACTCAGAACCCCTTTACCCGCGTGGATTTTGAAAATATCGATCCCTATCTTGGGCAGAGAATCAGCCTCAAGGTCAATAAAGTTCGTTTCAAACACATTCAGGCCGGGCCTTTGCTCACAAACTTTGAGCTGCGGCAAAACCTGATTCTACTCAATGAAATGAAGGCTAATCTGCTCGCAGGCAGCGCCCTGGGCCGTATCTTTATCGATCTTCATCCTGAGCGCCTTCAGCTTGGTTTTCTCGGTCGTTTTTCGAATCTACAGCTTGAACTCCTCAAGGAGCCGGCACGCCGGCAGAAGAGAGTGGATGAGTTGAGCGGTCGGGCGGCCGCGAACTTTGATATTCGCAAACGTCTGGCCACGGGCCGGGTCGATGTCACTTCCATTGGGAGAAATCAGCTCCTTTCCATGATTGATGTTCTCGATCCTGAGTACAAAGACACTCAGATGATGACGGCACGCCGCGCTCTTCAACTCTCTTATCCAAGTCTCGTATCCATATCAATGGAGCAGGGCCTGATGGATCTGCTGATTGGTCTCGGCGGGGCGGTGAGTACTGATATTTCGATTCGTTCTGTGCCCCTGACGGCCTTTATAAACGCGAACGCGGGTGAACAATTCCTCACGATCGAGAAATTTCTACAGACTGGAGGTCAATGATGAAGATTTTGTCTCTCGCACTCCTCGCTTCGACTCTTCTCCTGACGGCTTGTGTTCCGGATATCTATCTGATCGATCGCCAGACTGTGCTCGAGCTCGAAGCGAGCGGCACCTGGCCGGAACTCGATCAGAAGTATAAGGATGCCGCTCTAAAACCAGGCCCAGTGGCTCTCGAGAAGACTCGCGACACGATCGAATCGAGACAGATCTTTTCCATGACTCACGATGACAAAGTTAAAAAGTGAGACTAAAGGCATGAAAAATAAAGCATTGGCCGGCCTGAGTCTTCTGGCTCTGAGCTTTGGTCTCTCGATGAGTCTCCGTGCTGAAGACAAGGCCCAATCGCTTCTCCCGCTTAAACGCATGACCGTTGGTCCCTACGACAACTTTCAGGCGACCGTGGACGAAGCCGAGGCCTTTCTCTACTACACCCGCAGCGAAAACCTTTCGTCTCAGATCATGCGCCTCAATCTTAAAACAGGGTTGAATGATGCGATCACGACTAAAGACGCTGACGCTAAAACTCCGGCCTTGAGTCCTGATGGTAAAGTCCTGGCGATCAATTACTTCAAAAATGATGCGAAGGGCGATATCTGCCTCATGAGCGTCGATGAAAAGGAAATCAACTGCATATCCAAACGGGGTGTGGTCGATCACTCACCTGTGTGGCTGGGCAATGATCGCCTGGCCTATATCTCGTCCGATGACAGTGGCCGGCAATCCCAGCTTCAGGTCTACACCGTCTCGAAGAAAGCCTCGGAGGTCATCTACAAAGGCGAACTCTACGCGCCTGACCTTTCTCCCGATGGCAAGACCCTGGTCTTTAAAGGCCGTAAAAACGAGCTTGTGCTCTATGATCTTGGATCCCGTAAAATTCTTCGGACCCTGCTCGTAAATCTTCCGGGCCTCACCGGTCCTTCGCGTTTTTCGGCCGATGGCCGCTACCTCTACTTCGCGCAGTATATGCTCGATTCCAACCGCGATCTCACGATCGATGGCAGGGATGCAGCAGCGATCTATCGCTACGATGTGTCTACGACGAGCAGCGTGAAGCCGATTCAGATCACTTCCCTCGACCAGAACTGCTCCTTTCCTTATCCTTCGAAGCAGTTTCTCTACATGACCTGCGCCTTCGAAGGTGCCCTCGACATCTATCGCGGCCCTCTCAACGGCACGGTGCCTGCAGCCTGGGGCTTTGAGGATCTCGAAGAGGGACATAAGGTTGCACGCTCATACTCGGACCGCATTCTCTTTTTGAATCACCTGCACTCCCGACTCTTCAAGCTCAGCGATGACGACTATGATGAACGGGTCATGCAAAACTTTGTCTACTCGAGCGAATTTCTCCCGGCAATTTTCTACATCGATAACATGATTGCGAAGAAGCCGGCCCGGGATGATCTCAAAGCGTGGCAGATTCTCTTCAACGCCTATTCCCGCTGGGAAGTGTTGCCGCAGAAGAGAAACCTAGGCGCTTTTGCCGAATTTATTCGTGACCAGAGAACGCTGCTTAGCGCTCTTCCGAAATCCGATTACCGGACACTGGCCGATGCTTATCTCGATTTCTTTTCCAATCAGTTTGCAGCTGCGGAGACGAAGATCCAAAATCTTCAGTTTCCCGACGATATGGGGCTCTACCTCCATTCCCGTCTTGCCAAACTGAGTCTTAAGGATCGCTACAGCAAATTTCTCGAGAATAGGGTCCTGGCCGTTGATGGGACTGAGGAGAACCGTCTCTACTTCCTCTCGCTCTGGCTCTCGGAATTACCCGACAAGGATCCCACCGCTCTCGTCAATGCTCTGAAGGCCAAGGTCAAGGCCCCTTCGATTGAACTCCTCGACAATGAGCTCGATCTCTACAAACTGGTTCAGAGCCAGGAGAAAAAGGACATTCTGGTTCATTACCGCTCGATTGTGAATCGTGTGAAAAGGCTGAAAGACGATTACTTTGCGATGCGTCTGCTCTTTAATCGTTCGATCGTCGTGCTCTACAAGAACAAACGAAGCCGCGATATGGCGGATATCGTCAGCCTTTGGTTGAGCTATCTCCAGCGTGAGTCGAAGGAATTTCCTTACGCGGTCGAAGCCATGCGGCAGAACAGTTTGGACCTGGCCTATCAGTTCTACCATTCCAAGGGTCCTGAAAAGAACTTTGCGATCGGGGCATTCTTTGATTCGATTCGAATCAGTGATGACCTCGAATCCCATTTTCAACACACGTTGCTTAACTTCGATAAGTGGCCGGAGCTGACCAAAAACTACGATACGATGATTTCGCAGGGGCTTATCAAAGCCGAGAGTAAAGTCTTCATCGAGACG
>SEDW01001281.1 GCA_004193325.1 Pseudomonadota bacterium
CGTCTGGCTGTGTGGTAAAAATGGTTTTGATTGGCGAAGGGTACGGCGTCGACAAGAATGAGTTCGGCGCCGTAGAGCGAGATCATCTTCTCTTTCTCAGGAGTCTGACCCTTAGGCATGACGACTGTTGTCTTAATGCCCTTGAGTTTTGAGATGAGGGCGAGGCCGATGCCCGTGTTCCCGGCGGTCCCTTCAATGACTGTCATGCCTGGCTTCAAAGCCCCCGATGCAAGTGCATCCTCGATCATTCCTTTGGCCGCTCGATCCTTGACGGAGCCGCCCGGATTCATGAACTCGCACTTCACAAAAATCTCAGAGCCGCTGAGGCGACTGAGAGAGTCGATGCGGAGGAGGGGAGTGCGGCCAACGAGTTCGATCTGACTTTGAGCTACAGTATTCATCGCGAGTTCCTTGAGAAACGGGCCTGGTGATCAGTTTTTGCTTTCAGCGAATTGAAATTCCTGCAGCTTAAAGGTCTTGCCTTCCAGTTCGCCGACGAGGACCATATTCAATTCTTTCTTTTTGGAAAATTCAGCTTTGTAGAAAATCTGAGCCATGTTTCCACGAGCGCGTGCTTCGACTTTATTGATCGAAACGAATTTTCCGTAGTTTTGCACTTCAGCAATCTTCTTAAAGAGCTTGGTCGCGAGATCCTGTGTTGCAGCTTTGATGTCGTCCTGGCTCAATTCCTTGATCTTTTTCACTTCGACCGGTTTGTACCAGTCGCCGTGAATGTCGATGCCGAGGATCTTGATGTCTTTCTCAGGCTTGGTGCCATTGGTCTTAACGTTAGAGATCGCAACCGCGATATCCACACCTTTGGTGATTTCGCCGAAGATGGAATGCTTGCCATCGAGGTGGCCAGTCGGTGCCACAGTGATAAAGAACTGGCTCCCGTTGGTGTTCGGGCCCGAGTTGGCCATCGATACCATACCGGGCTTGTCGTGCTTTAGGCCGGCACCGAACTCATCGCCGAAGGAATAGCCAGGCCCACCGAGACCTGTGCCTTGCGGATCACCGGTCTGAATCATAAAGCCCGGAACCACGCGGTGAAAGATCAGGTTATCGTAGAATTTGCTTCGAGCCAAAGTCACGAAGTTGGCCACA
>SEDW01001282.1 GCA_004193325.1 Pseudomonadota bacterium
GAATCATCGTCCATCATTTTTTCTACAATATTAGACACTTCAGTCATAAGGCTCATAATAAACTCCTTCAAAACGTACGTGAGGCGCATCCGATCTAACGCAACGACCGTGCCGTAATTTGTGGGTCTGGCAAGAGAGGCGATTTTGAAAGCTACCAGGCGGTGCCTCCTAGGATTCGGGGATTTTACGAGGCCGAATTAAGCCGCCACTTTGATTAAGAAAATCTTAATGACGTGTATATTCGCCGGAAAGCATAGGCCTTTCTTTATGAGGCTTCAAGGGCTTGAGCCTAAAGGCCGATAACGTCTGGGAATCAGTGCTCTAGGCTCAACTTTGGAAGTAACATGCCAAACATTAAATTCAGCCTTTCGGTAATAATTGGACTCATGCTGCTCCAGGGCGCATGTAGCTCAGCGCCGAATCGTGCAAAGATCACCAAATCAGGCGGTCAAAATCCAGCAACGAACGATCCGGAAACCGGGTCCGGAAATGGTGAGCCAGGTGCGAATTCCATTCCTACGACACTGACCTGTTCTCCAGGCGCTGAAATCGATCCAGGACCTTCTCCTTTACGCCGTCTCACACGCACTCAGTACATCAACTCCGTGAAGGATCTCCTCGGCGATCTACCTGTCCTATCATCAATTCTAACCACTCAAAAGGATGCTTCGGCCTTTGGTAGCATTCCTTCTGATGTGTCGACTGCCGACGTCGCCAGCTATCAAACTGCAGCCAATGCCATTGCCATCGCTTTGATCGCTGATAAGAACAAACTCAAAGTCGTGGCCAACTGCGAGAGTGCAACGGTCAAACGCGATTGTGCAAAAACTTCCATCCAGGCTTTTGCGACGAGAGCCTTCCGATCGCCGGTTGCAGGTGCGGATGTCGATAAAATTCTCGCACTTTACGATATCGGAGCCAAAGTAAATCACGAACACGGAATTGAACTCGCGGTTGCAACTATCCTTCAGATGCCGCGTTTCCTCTATCAGCCTGAAATTGGCACTACCGAAGCCTCTGGCAGCAACGCAATCAAACTCACTGGCTATGAGATCGCGACTCGCCTAGCTTTTGCAGTCTGGGATTCCACACCGGATGCCCGTTTG
>SEDW01001283.1 GCA_004193325.1 Pseudomonadota bacterium
GGTCACGAACACGGATTGTTCGAAGCTTCGCTCCGACTCTTCGCCATCGACCCGATAGATTTTGATGCCGAGTTTAATTTCGGCGGGACTGGAAGCGACTGTGACTGCGGTGCCTGCAGAACCCGATGGGCTGCCCGTTACGGGCGGCGTTACAGCGCCTGTGGGAGTGATCGTGAACGAGCAGTCGGCATTATGAGTCGTGTGTGAGGACAGCTCACTGTTTTCTTCGGCCTCGACGTTTCTTGTTATGGATTCTTTTTTGTCAAAGCCTAGTTCCACATCGATGGTCTCGCCGAGGATCTCATCGACAGCATGGATGTTGTTGGCCTTGTGAGTGATACCCTTCTCATCCATTCCAAGCAGCATGGACCCACCGGTCGAACGGGTGATTTCCCCATAGAGCACGACACCGCTGGCTCTGAGCTGGAGTTTGTATTTGCCGGGAGGAAGCGGGCTGGCTGCTGTTCCGTAATTGGTCGACCAGACATTGCTTCCAGCCGGCGCGATGTAGAGGGTTACAGGGCCCGGCTCAGGTGGAACGAGTTGAATACGGCCGATGGTATCAACCTTATTTTTGCTGTCACTTCCGATGAGGTTCTTGGCCTGCACATCAACCGAACGAATATAATATCTATGAGTCGGATCTGGATTGAGGCGCAGTATCTTCAGCTCTTTATTCGCCTGCAGATCATTCAACTGACTGCGTGGATTGTCCGAAGCAAAATAAGGCGCCGCTTTGCTGATCGGCAGAAGATCAGATGAGAATGTTTTGAGTTTGAAGGCATTGCCCTGCACGCTGAGACCTGTGACAGGCCGAGCGTCATTCTTCTTGAGACTCCAGTCACTTTCAAAATAATTGCTTGGATAGATAGCTGGCTCAAAGAGACTCGCGGAAACCTTGGAGGGATTGAGCATACTGCGAATGACTGAGAGGTTTGAGAGGTTATTCGTCCGGGCGGCTTCCTGCGTTTCATCGAGGACGATTTTTTTCGCAGTTTGATTGATCTGGGTCGACGAATTTTGCACATACATGCCAGCGAGGAAGAGCGAAGTTACGGCTGCGATTACCGTAAGACTTGTCGAACCTTCTTCTCTTTTTCGCATG
>SEDW01001284.1 GCA_004193325.1 Pseudomonadota bacterium
CGCCTTTATTAGCTGTTCTCTTTACAATATAAGGGTCCACAGCTGCTTGACAAGAAGGCACAAAAAACTCAGAGAGTGAGATAAAAGTAAACATGAAAAAGTCCAAGACTGTCGACGCCATAGAAAAGCTGGCGCCTAGGTGCGAAAGCGAAGAGAAGAAGGACCTTAAGGATCTCTTGACGAAGATCGGCGATAAATGGAGCATCCTTCTCATCGTCCTCTTGTCGAGGGCTCCCGAAAAGAAGGCGAGATTCTCGGAATTGCTGACCTTGGTCGATGGTATCTCGCAAAGGATGTTGACCACGACTTTGAGAAGTTTGGAGCGCGATGGTTATGTGAAGCGCGAAGTTTTTCCTGTGGTGCCGCCGAGGGTTGAGTATTCTCTTTCTGCTTTGGGGGCGAGTCTTCTCCTGCCGTTGGAGCATCTGGTGGAATGGGCCCTTGCGAACCGATCGGCTATTCATAAGTCGCGAGCCGCCTATGATGATAAGAGTGGGTCGGAGACAGAAATTGCCTGATTGACTAAAGAAGGATTTGATTTGCAAGCGAAACACCTCTTACTCGCAATACTTGTCGTCATCGTCTGGGGCATCAACTTTGTGGTGACGAAGATTTGTCTCCAAGGTTTTCCTCCGCTGCTGCTTTGTGCGGTGCGTTTTTTTCTTGCCGTCTTTCCGGCAATATTTTTTCTGCCGAAGCCTAAGGCTTCATGGAAACTGATCGCTGCCTTTGGCCTGATGAATTTTGCTTTGCAATTTGCCTTTATGTTTACTGGCCTGAATGTGGGGATGCCTCCCGGGCTTGCATCGCTCGTTCTGCAAACGCAGGCATTTTTCACCATGGGTTTAGCGGGCTTTCTCTTCAAGGAGAGACCGAGTGCGTTGAAACTCGGCGGTGCTCTGATATCCTTCGTTGGGATCTGCATTGTTGCTTTCCATGCCCAGGGGACTCCGGTGCTCTTCGGGTTTATGCTTACTTTGCTTGCTGCGTTCTGCTGGGCGTCGGGGAACATCGTCTCGAAGCGAATCGCTTCGCCATCACCCTTATCGCTCGTTGTCTGGGGAAGTCTTTATGCTTTTCCTCCAATTATGATCCTGTCCTTGAT
>SEDW01001285.1 GCA_004193325.1 Pseudomonadota bacterium
AGGAAGTTATTCTCGAGGAGATGAAGCGTGGCGAAGACAGCCCGAGTCATGCTCTCGGTCGTAAGATCTTTGAGACGATCTATGCCGACACGCCAGCGGCTCAGCCCATTATTGGATATGAAAAGAATATTCACGCCTTCACTCGCGATGACGTGAAACGATTCCATAAAAAATGGTACCAACCGGTAAACATGAAGCTCATTGGTGTGGGTGCGGTGAAAGCCGCCACACTCATGAAGCAGGTGGAAACGCATTTTGGTGTTGAACAAAACAGCGCCCGTTTCCCAGAGCATTCCATGCAGGTCAAAGCTCCAAAAGAACTTTCCGTCCACGTGGTCGACGGTGACTATGAGCAGGCGCGAATCGAGATCTCTTTCCCGGCTCCTGCTCTTATGCATGAAGATATGCTCGCTCTCGACATTGCAGCCTTTGCCTTGGGCAGCGGTGAGTCGGCTCGTCTTCACAGAAAGATTCGTGATGAAAAACAACTGACGAGCGTTGTCGGT
Organism: Pseudomonadota bacterium; assembly: GCA_004193325.1. Classification (GTDB taxonomy): domain Bacteria; phylum Bdellovibrionota_B; class Oligoflexia; order Oligoflexales; family Oligoflexaceae; genus Oligoflexus. The sequence goes on from SEDW01001285.1 coordinate 507, forward strand.
TGCAGCATGTTCTCTCCAAAATTCGGTGGCGTCATCGAATTGAGTGCGATGCCAAGAGACGAAACATTCCTCGCCTGTATCACGGCTTTGGGTGAAGAGCTCTCGCGCCTCAAATATACCGAGCCTGTCACTCAGGAAGAACTCGATCGTGCCCGCGCCAATGCCAAGGCCGACCGTATTTACAGCGAAGAGACCGTTTCAGGTCAGGCCCGTTCGATCGGCAATGCCCTTCAAACGCCGCACGAGCTGCTCTTCGATTATGTGATGGAAGCCAAGATGAATCGCCTGACTCCCTACGATATCAGTGCAGCGCTCAGTCGCTGGCTGGATCCGGATCAAGCGGTTCTGGCCTGCATCCTCCCGAAAACCCTTAGCCTCACTGCGGCTGATGTGAAAAAGGCTTTTCTCGATGGCTTCAAAGAGCCTGAGCAAAAGATCACACAGCGTTCGCGTAAGCCGGACCAGGATGGGATTTACCGCGAGAAACTCACGCCTCAGGTGACGGTGATCTATCGTCAGCAGGAGCGCAGTGATCTCTTGAACCTCATGGCAGTCGCCTCGGGCGGCCTTCGTGTGGAAAAAGAAAATGAGACCGGACT
>SEDW01001286.1 GCA_004193325.1 Pseudomonadota bacterium
TTCATATGTCACTCCTTGTTCATAATCTCACCTAGACTTCTAATATCTAAGCGTAGTTTTACGCAGAAGGGCATTTATAAAATTTAGATTTTTGATGGAAATCTGTGTCTGGAATGAGACAGGCCCGGAGAGATGTTCCGGGCTTCAGTGCTTAAGCGAGATAGGGGTGCTTCTGATAAGTATCGTGCGAGAGAATGCCAGTGAGGAAGAAACCATTTTCACCAAAAGCGATGAGGCAAAATCTCTCGTCTTGGTTGAAGCTGCTTTCTTCGCTTGCGCGGCCTCGGAGGCGACTGTTGATGGATTTGCGATAGAGTTCTACAGTCTCAGACGACAGCGAGGATTTCTTACGGTAGTCCGAAATTGCTTTTTCGACTTCGCCAGACGAGATAATCTCAGCGAATTTTGCAGTTGGAATTCCCGAGTAGCTGACGACTCGCACTTCTTCAAGTGAGGTATCATCGAGGCCGTAGAATTTTACGTCCTTGGCATTCTTCATCACATCGTCGACGGTATTGCCCACAACCCTGAGATGCTCCGAGCAGCGAAGCACTTCGACAAAGGCATCGTTGAGTGTCACGCGATAGTAGTAGTCCATGAGATATCCTTTCGTTTCCTGTCCTCTTCGAAATCTATCTCTACAATCGGAAGAGCTTCAAACGAAAACAGAAAGTTGTGTCCTGAATCATATGTAATATTCGAGGCTTATCTCAAATTGTCTAGAGGCACTCGTCCTGCATCCAGGCGGAGCTGCGGTAGCGATCCCATGAATCGGGCATGACCGTCACGATAGGGCCATCAATATCGGATCTTGCAGCGAGTCGAAGGGCAGCGACCACATTCATTCCTGCCGATCCTCCAACGAGAAGGCCTTCTTCCCGTATCAGACGTTTCGTCATTGCAAAGCTTTCTTCATCCGACACTCTCTCGGCAAAATCTATGACCTCCCGATCGAGATTTTCCGGAGGCGTGCTCTGTCCAACGCCTTCAAGGAGATAGGGCCCACTCGGTCCGAGAACTCCAGTCTCAACCCAGTCGGATAAAGATGAGCCGATTGGGTCGGCGAGCACAATCTTCACGTGGGGTAGGGCAAGCTTAAGAG
>SEDW01000253.1 GCA_004193325.1 Pseudomonadota bacterium
AAGATCGTGAGTGTCGCCTCGGCACCGGTCGAGAAATTTTTGGCGGTCGAAGCTTCGAGTGGCATTCTTTTACTCATTGTTGCAGCAGTTGCTCTGATATGGGTCAATTCTCCCTGGTCTGAGAGCTACGAAGCTCTCTGGCATACAAATCTTGGCCTATCGCTTGGAAATTGGAGTTTTCAGAGAGACCTTCATTTCTGGATTAACGATGGACTGATGACCATTTTCTTTTTTGTGGTCGGTCTCGAGATTAGACGTGAGATGCATCGCGGTGAATTGAGCGAGATCAGGCGAGCTGTGCTGCCTCTGGTAGCGGCAATCGGTGGCATGCTTATGCCCGCTTTTATCTATTTCATGTTTAACCAGGGGCGGGCGTCAGCGGGAGGCTGGGGCGTTCCGATGGCGACCGACATTGCCTTTGCAGTTGGGGTCATCGCACTCTTGGGAAAGCGAGTGTCTCCCGCACTGCGAATTCTTCTGTTAACGCTTGCAGTCATCGATGACATTGGGGCTATTCTTGTCATAGCCATATTTTACAGTTCGGAACTTTCGGCTTTGGGTTTTGCGTGTGCTGGACTCGGACTGGCTTTGATTTTTGTCATGAAGAAAATGGGAATACGATCACCCTGGGCCTATCTTCCTCCTGCAGTTCTAGCCTGGGCGGGAACGTACGCGGCCGGAATTCATCCTACCATCGCTGGAGTTATCATCGGATTGATGACGCCAGTGGAGGCCTGGTTTGGATCCGATACTTTTGTTGAAGTCGTAGAAAGTAAAATGAATGAGATCAAAGAGAGTTCTGCTCGAGATGAGTCGGAGATAATTCCTCAACTTGATTCGGTCGAAACGGCAAGAAAAGAAGCAATTTCTCCAGTTGATCGCCTTCTTCACTCATTCCATGGGGCAGTCGCTTATATCATTATGCCGTTATTTGCATTGGCGAATGCTGGAGTGCCCCTGGGCAAAGCGAGTATGGATGGTGATGGTTCCTTTGTTTTTTGGGGTGTTCTCGTAGGACTGGTGATCGGCAAACCTCTCGGTATTCTCCTCATATCCTGGCTTGCTGTGAAGTGCAAAATCGCGACATTGCCCACTGGCGTTCATTGGTCGGGTGTTACGGTCGTGGGGCTTTGCGCAGGCATTGGCTTCACCATGGCGTTTTTCGTAGCTCAGCTTGCGTTTCCTCCAGGCCCTAGCTTAGAAACGGCCAAGCTTGCCATCCTTTCGGCATCGGTGCTGGCTGCTTTTGCTGCGTTTGTCTATGGCATGATCATTCTTAAATCCGGACCTATTGAAGGCGCTGCTTTGAGCGAAAGCGAAGCGGAATCTGCCACTCACATGTGATTCCACTGCTTCGGGGAGCTTCTGATCATGGCAAATGTTTCTTCAAAAATTCTACGGTTTAAGAGGCAGGTAGCGGTCCGCTTTAGCCTTCGCAATGACCAGGCGGAAACGGAAGTCATCGATGCCTCGCTCCGATCCGGAGTGGAACTGGTTGGCTCAACCCCCTGGATTCTCATGTTCGCCATTCTTGTGGCCTGCATTGGATTGAACGTCAACTCCACGGCAGTCATCATTGGTGCGATGCTGGTCTCGCCTTTGATGGGACCCATCATGGGAATCGGTTACGGCATTGGTATTTATGATTTTGCTTTGGTGAAGCACTCCTTTAAAAATCTCGGCATTGCAGCAGCGATCAGTCTCTTCACTGCGTTCTGCTATTTTCTATTGACCCCACTCAGCGAGGCCCAGTCGGAATTACTGTCACGAACTTCGCCAACAATATGGGATGTGCTGATAGCTCTCTTCGGAGGAATGGCGGGAATCATTGGTATCACCCGCAAGGAGAAAACCAACGTCATCCCTGGCGTCGCCATCGCTACAGCACTCATGCCTCCACTCTGCACGGCTGGATATGGTTTTGCGCAGGGTAATTGGAGGTTTGTCACGGGCGCGCTCTATCTTTTTTCAATCAACTGCGTGTTCATTGCGATTTCGAGCGCTTTTGTCATCACAATTTTAAAAATGCCTCACCAAACCTTTGTCGAAGAGAAGGTCAAGAAGAGAGTGAAGCACATTCTGCTGGCTATCGCTCTGGTGACGACAATTCCCAGCATTTTTCTCGCGTTCGACTTGGTAAAAAAAGAGATCTTTCGCAACCGAGCGATGGCCTTTATCAAGCAAGAGTTTCGCTTTGAACAAACCCACGTTGCGGATCTATCGGTCGAGCCGTCCGACAAAAGGATCGAAGTCTCACTTATTGGGCAAATTCTGGATCGTGAGAAGTTAAATAAAATTGAACAGGAACTTTCCCTTGCGGGTGTGCCAGGAGCCAAGCTCATCGTGCATCAGGGAGCAGATAATCGTGTCGATATCAATTCGATCAAGGAAGGCATTATTGGTGATCTCTACCGAAATAATCTGACTCTTGTTGAAGATAAAAACCGAAAAATTGAAGAGCTCGAGGCAAAACTAAATGGGCTATCAAGGCAAGAGCTGGCTTCCAACGATATTTTAAATGAAGTTCTGGCGCAGATTCCAGATGCCGAAAAAATCGTAGTAGGAAACGGTATCGCCGCTCAGGCAGTCGATCATGACAAGAATCAAAAGGTGCACCTGCTCAAAATTACCGTAAAAAAGCCTGTGAATCAAAACGATCAGGCCAAGTTTTTGCGATGGTTCCAGGCTCGAACAAAAGATCCCGCAGCCGAGGTGATCATTGAGCAGTTTGTAAAAGCGAAGTCCAAAAGATAAACGGCAGTTAAGCCTCCAGCCTTCGCTGGAGGCTTTTTTCAGAACTGCGAGACAATCCACTGAACCAAAGCAATAGCAGCCCAGCCCGTTCCGATTAAAATAGCGATCAGCACCAGCACCGTGAAAATGATGAAGAGCATGTCTGCGGATTTGGCCGCAGGGTTCGCCATATTCTTTTCGAGCAGTATCCGGTTTCGCTCATTTGATTTCCAGTAGGCATCAAAAAAATCACCGACGATCGGAATGATGCCAACGACCGATTCAATCACTATATTAAAAACCATACGAACAAGCGTCCAGCGCGAGACCTTGAGCTGCATCGCTGTGAGCACGATGTAGGTCGAAATCAAGCTGGTGACGGCATCCCCCACGCCTGGGATCAGGCCAATGATTGGGTCGAGGCCGATACGCATCTTGGTGCCCGGAATGGGAATCGCGCTGTCGAGGTAATAGGCTAGACGCTTGATGAATTCGAGTTGGGAGCGGTCTCTCATGCGTGGGATCCTGTCTTCGGCAAAGGCTCCTCTGGAGCGGCAAATGGTTCGAACTCCGTTTCTAGCGTTCACGGACTGCACTCCGCTTATGCTATCGTTCCACGGAGAAGAATCCTACGACGGAGTGATTATGTTTGATCTTTTGAAGAAGCGCTACAGCGTTCTGCTCGTGGCTTTGAGCCTTGGAATGGTCCAGGCCTGTGTCAGCGTCAACTCCAGGCTTTCCGTCGAACATGGAGACTATCCAACGGGAACGCGCGAGTTCGTCCTACAATCCTGTATGGTCCTTGCGGATGGGGAACGGTCCTGCCCGCCTACGGAGATTCTTATCCAGTCCTGGTATCCGGCGGAGGTCAATGGCGAGCCCTTAGCGCCTTACATTCTCAATCCAGATGTTGCAGCCCCTGCACTTGCCGATGTCTCGGGTGCTCCGGAATTCCTGATGAGCAAGATCGCAAGGATTGAGACCTCATCCCATCTCAATGCAGGCGTCAGTTCACGCCTTGCGAAGTATCCCCTGATCCTCTTCTCGCACGGTTACCACAGTCTCAAGATGCAAAATACGGCTCTGCTCGAGCAGCTTGCCAGCCAGGGGAATATCGTACTGTCGGTGCAGCATGTCTATGATGCTGCGGTCACGGTCATGCCTGATGGGCGAATCATTCCCTCGGTGGCGCCAACTCCTGAGACGAAAGACCTCGATCTCGATGATGCCTATCGAGGCGGCTGGACGAATAGAAGGGTAGGGGAGGATCGAGCTGTCCTTGCTGATCTCGACAAGATCCCCAAAGATCTGGCGAGGGCCATCGACAAGGATAGAATCGCAGTCATGGGACATTCGATGGGCGGCTCCACTATCACCGCCGTGTGCCGCGAGGAGGAGAATCTCAAGGCCTGTATCAACCTCGACGGGCCTCTTCGGGGCTCAAGGCAAAAGGCTGACCTCAAGCATCCTCTGCTTTTCATTGAAGCGGAATATCCTCAGTATGAAAATGCTGAGGAGGAAGTCTTCTACAAGAATCGAATTGCCGAATTCAAAACGACTGCAAAGGCAGGCTATCTTTATCTTCGCCTAAAAGATGCCGGGCATTTGAATTTTACCGACTACCCTCTGGTAAGCAGCTTTCCCTTGAATTGGTTTTCAAGGTCCTATGGATCTCTCGAGGCCAAGAAAAGTGTGGGCATCAATTATTTTCTGGTGAAATCTTTCCTCGATCACGCGTTCGCTGGGGAAAATATTATTTTGAGCCAGGCTGAGCTCGAACGTTTTAAGGAAGTGGAGGTGCTTGATCAGGCGCCTGTGCGGGCGGGGAGGTAAGTGGGCGGCGCTGCGCCCACAGTCGTGAGATCAATTATTCTGCGGAATCGCCTGCCGGTGGGGATGGTGGATGGGGAGGACGGTGGGAGGCGCGATGCGCTTTCAGTTCCTCAGCTGAAAGGAATCCATCTTTATTCGTGTCGATTTCATCGAACTTGTCTAAGAAAAAAGGGTGTTCGGCAACTTCTGCTTTAGACAGTTGGGAATCCTTGTTAGCGTCAAGCTCAGTGATTGGATTCTTTCTCCCGCCGGGGCCCCCTGGTCCTTCCGGGCAAGCCATGGCTGCCGTCTGAAAGGAGAGAAGAAAGACTGATGCAAAAATGGAAATTGTTTTTTTCATGACTGACCTCTGTAAACATGTGGTTCGGGTGAGGGCGGGAGATGAGTTTGACGATCTCCTTGCCCAAGGTGATTATCGAGATTATTGCCTCAAAACGTGAGCATTTTATTGTAATAGTCTGTGACGAATTGTGCGGAAATTTATGAGGATTTCTCATGAATTTTTGACGACTTAGCGGAGCAGAGGACCGGGACCTGAGAGGTTTCGGATTTCGACTGACAAAAGTCTAGGAAATTTGATAAGCACGAAAGATGAATATAACGAGTGCCAAGGCGGCTAAAGACATTCTCAGCATTCTCCTCGCTATCGTATCAGTGACAGTGATTACGCTTCTGCGTGTCTCGCTCGCACCCATCGTCGGAAGCGGTGTGCCACTAATGCTGTACCTGCTCGCCGTAATCATCTCCGCATTGCTCTACGGAATATGGTCGGGACTCTTCGCGACTCTCCTGTCGGTGACGGC
>SEDW01001287.1 GCA_004193325.1 Pseudomonadota bacterium
CACCATAGCGTTGATCCTAAAGCCGCGAGCTACTGGAAAAACATATATCAGGACGGTGGAAGCGTTCTCGAATTGCCGATCGCCAACCAACGCCCCGCTATGCGTAGCTTTGAGTCGAGACGCTCCGACAAGGCTCTTCCACAAGACCTCGTCAAAGCCTTGAAGGATCTCGCTCGCAAACAAAGAGTGAGCTACGTCGCCCTACAGATGTCGGCCTTTGCGGTCCTGCTTGGACGCCTGAGCGACAGCCACGATATTTCGATAGGAATGCCTTCGGCCGGACAAGCCTCGCAGGGCCTCGAACGCCTTATTGGGCACTGTGTGCACCTGCTGCCAATGCGTCTCGCATTACATGAGGGCGAATCCTTCACCGCACTCCTCGCTCGTAGCAAAAAAGCCTTGCTCGATGCTTACGATCATCAGAATTTCACTTTCGGCGAACTCCTCAAATCCCTCAAAATACAGCGTGACCCGAGCCGCATCCCACTCGTCAGTGTGATGTTCAACGTCGACGTAAAGCTTGAGGCCTCGGACGTTCTCTTCGACACGATTGGTGCCGACTATGATTCGAATCCACGCTTCGCCGAAAATTTTGAGATGTTCATCAACATCACCGAATCCAAAAAAGAAACGGTCATCGAATGCCAGTACAATTCCACACTCTTCACCCCTGAGCGAATTGAACTCATTCTCGACTCCTATAGCCGTCTCCTGCAAAGCATTGCAGCTGATGCGGACCAGGCCTACGAAAAAATCGCGATCAGCAGCGCCAGAGCTCAGAATTTATCCAAATGGAACAACACGAAAAAAGACTATCCACGCGAAAAAAGTCCGGTCGATCTCTTGCGTGATGCCTGCATTCACAACGGTTCACGCATCGCCATTGAAGCTGACGACGGCAAACTCAGCTACAGCGAACTCTGGGAACAAAGCGGCAAAATTCGTGATCGCCTCGTTTTCCAAGGCGTTAAAAAAGGTGATCGCATCGGTCTTTGTCTGAGCCGCAGCACCCGAATGGTCGTGGCGCAGATCGCAATTCTGAGAGCTGGATCGAGTTATGTCCCGCTCGATCCGAGTTTTCCCAAAGACCGTATCGACTA
>SEDW01001288.1 GCA_004193325.1 Pseudomonadota bacterium
AGCTGTCTCGACTTTACAACCTTCGGGTTTCTCGCATGGAGGCCCAGAAAATCGTACTGCTCGGCACTGACATTGACATTATAGAAGGGGTTGCATTTAAGATTATGCGATTTAAGAAAGGCCGTCTTAGCCTGCTGGATCAGCCAACTGTTAAATTTAGGGTCGTTCACGGATGCCGGGACTATAAGGATTTTTTTCTTACAAATGCTTACGGCAGGAGCTGCTTGGGCATGAAGAGGCCCCGTGCAAAGAATTGCCAGAATGATAAAAAGCGCAAGTTTCCCCAAACCCTTCCAGGAGTTTAGTTCACAGTCCAAGCTTATTTTCAGTCGTTTCAATCGAAGTCTCCCACAGTCCAGAACTATCGGAAAATTCTGCCAAAACTTTAAGAATCAGTGGCTTAGAACTTTTTAACCCACAAAAAAATCGCTCAGCCTAAAGACTGAGCGATCCTAACTGCTATTCAAATCCACGCGAGACCTGAATTTTTAATCATTTCCAATCGGTCGGGTAACGGTAGCCCTCGAACTTCTTCTTTGCATAGGCCTTGAATTCAGGGGAACTCAAAGCCGCTTTCAAATCATTCGCGAACGGCCCATTCAATTCCTCTGTGCGAACTACAGCCCAGTTGAGATAGGCATCACTCTTTTCAAAGAATAGAGCTGCCTTGAGGCCGATCCCAGAGCTTACTGCGTAGTTGCCATTGATGACGACGAAGTCCACATCTTCCTTGGCGCGAGGCAACTGAGCTGCTTCGAGCTGAACGATTTTCAGATTATTCGTGTTCTTCGTGATGTCTTTCAAACCCACCTGGATCAGCCTGTCTGAAGCTTTGAGTTCGATCCAGCCCAAATCCGCGATGAGTCTCAGCGCGCGAGCGAGATTGGTCGAATCATTCGGTACGGCGATCGTTGAGCCTTTGGCGATATCTGCCAGCTTCGATTTCTTGCCAGCATAAAGACCCAAGGGAGCAGTTGGGATTTGAACAAGGGGAGAAAGCTTCAAGCCCTTCTCCTTGGCAAATTCCTCGAGATAAGGCTTATGCTGAAAAATATTCGCATCCAGGCGCTTTTCCGCGAGGGCAATGTTGGGCTGAACA
>SEDW01001289.1 GCA_004193325.1 Pseudomonadota bacterium
CTCATGAGTGCCTCGGAAAAGATTAGATTGTCGCTTGTGAAATCGTCTCCTTCCCAAGATCTACCCAAAAAATCTTTGCGACCGAAAATGTTTGCCACCGCTTAACGACCCTCAAAAAAAGGTTTCGTAATCACAGTGTGTTAAATCGCCTTCAATCATTAGTATTGACTAATGCATTAGTATCCGCTAATGTAATCGTATGAGTGAAGAAACCGCTATAAACATCATAATGAAGACCCTTGCTGACCCGACTCGGCGAGCCCTGTTCGAGCGCATTGCGGCAACGAGTGAGATCTCGGTCGTCGACCTCACACGGGGCAGCGGCGTTACCCAAGGTGCGATCTCTCAACATCTCAAATCACTGAAAAATGCAGGCCTTGTTGCTGAGCGTCCCGAAGGGCGTAAGGTCTACTATCGCTCGACGGCCGAAGGCCTCGAACCCCTTGCAGATTGGATGAATCACTACGCAGTTTTCTGGCGGGAGCGCTTTGCTCAGTTAGGAAATCTATTAAAGGATATAGAGAAATGACTACAGATGAATTCAAAGGCCCAAGTGCAGATATTGTTGTGGAAGAGGTTTTCCCAAACTCTCCCGAGACCGTGTGGAAGGCTCTGACAAGTGGTGAGATGATCGGTCGCTGGCTGATGAAGCCCAGTGGGTTTGAGGCTGTTTCCGGTGCAGTATTTACATTTTCGACCAAGCCAGCCGGCGAGTGGGATGGAACGATTCACTGTGAAGTCATTGAAGTGATTCCCAATCAAAAGCTCTCCTATAGCTGGAAAGGTGGGCATGATTCGAACAGCGGCTACGGTTCGCCCTTAGATACAGTTGTTACCTGGACCTTGTCGCGGGAATCGAATGGAACCCGGGTTCGTCTCGTGCACTCCGGATTTGATTCTCAAAGAAACGAATCTGCGCTCAAGACCATGGGCGAAGGTTGGAAGAAAGTTGTTCCTAATATCTCCAAACTTATCAATGAAGGGACTTGAGCATGAGTTATCAAGGTGGATGTGCTTGTGGAGCAATTCGTTATGAAATTTCGGCTGAACCTTTGGCTTCGGTCGATTGCTACTGCAGAGATTGTCAGAAGGAAAGCGG
>SEDW01001290.1 GCA_004193325.1 Pseudomonadota bacterium
AATCAGCACCTCACAAACGTTTATTCAGGCGAAATTGTATCCAGTCGGATGAAGTAATGATCCAAGGTGGATAAGCGGATTGGTCTTTAAAATGGACCTGATTCGTCTCAAAGCTAAAGGTCGCGAGGTAGGTCCCTGCCGCAAGCTTTGCCATGACATCCTGAGGAATCTGAATCGTCTCTTTATCAACGCTATATTTGCAGCTCAAAAGCGTCTCGGATGCGTCGGCGGATTTAATCGTCAGATCAAAACGCGAGACATCACTAGGAAAGAGAATCTTTGGCGAAAGCTGCAGATTGTTCGAGTTGAGATCAATCGTTTCCACCGATCCTGTGAGGTTACGGCTCGAAATCGTTTGAGTCGTCGTGCCGTCACCGATATTCAAAGTTCCGATATAGCCGGGCGGTAGACTTTCAAAGGAATAGGTTTGAGCTTCCCACTGAAAGTTCCACTTCCAGTTTTCCTGACGAGCGGTCTGCTCATAGAATTCGACGAGACGAGTCGGAAAGAAGGGATGGATCGTTGCCGCGCCGCTACCGAAGCCTTCCGTCGTCACCGCTGTGAGGCCATGAAGCGGACGTTTTTGCGCGTCATCGAGCGAGCCGTTTCTTGGAAATGGAAGAGCTTCCACTGGCGGATTCGCTATGCAGTTGCCGGCTGGGATTTGCCCAAGTTTGGCTTTAATGTCTTTGATATTGAACGAGCTGCCGAAGCGATAGGTATAAAGCTCAGCACTGTTCCGCGGACTCGAGTAACGAACAACGACCATGCTCTGCGCCTTGGCGTTGATCAGGTCCTGGCCTTCGTGAAACTCATGCGTAAAATGCGTGAGAAAGGTCGTCGTCCTAGGCCAGACGTAGATGCGAAAGGTCAAAGGAAAACCAGCCGTCAGACCGCTCACTTCAATTTTTTGAACGAGAGAAAGTTTGTCTTTGGGACAATCGACGCTCAAGGGTGAGGCCGGAGGCGGGGTGCCGCTTGGGTCATCGGCCCAGTATTCGATCCGGCAATTATGCTCATCCTTCAGCGTAAAGCTGAGGACGCCGCTTTTAGCGTCTGAGACGCGTTCGAAGTGAAGGCTGTCCTTATCAAGCATCGA
>SEDW01001291.1 GCA_004193325.1 Pseudomonadota bacterium
AAAAACCAAAACACCAAAAACCCAAAAAACCAAAACCTGCCCAACCCACAAACATTGCCGCCTTGCAGCATCCCAAAGGATTAGCTAAAACCAAAAGAGAAATTCCGAGCAAAACCAACGACCCAATAGCAATGATCCGGAGACTCAAATGGACGTTTCATCGCCAAATTCTTCACAGTCCAAGAATAGGCCCGCACAAGCCGGGGCTCAGCTCTCCGAACGCCCCCTATATCCCCACGCCCCATACCTGGAAGGCAATTACGCCCCCATCCTAAGCGAAGACCCGGGCTCGCCCCTAAAGCTGATCGAAGGGGAATTCCCCATCGATCTCCGTGGCGTATTTGTCCGTAACGGTGCCAACTTAAAGTATCGTCCCGAGGGCCGGCACCACTGGTTCGACGGCGATGGTATGCTGCACGCCGTGCATATCGAAAATGGTCAGGCCACCTATCACAATCGCTTCGTTCGAACTGCCGCCTATCTTGCCGAGGATGCCGAAGGCAAATCCCTATGGAAAGGCGTCACGGAGCGCCCGGATTTCACCAATCCCCGAGGACCGCTCAAAGACACGTCCAACACCGATGTGGTCTTTCATAACGGCAAGCTCCTCACGACCTGGTATCTGAGCGGCAAACCCTATGCGGTTAACCCCATGACTCTTGAGACCGAGGGCGCTGCGCGATTCGGCAGTTTCAAAAAAATCTCCGCGCATCCCAAGGTCGATCCCGTGACAGGCGAAATGGTGATTTTCGATTACAATCCTTTGCCGCCTTTTTTCACGATGGGTGTCCTCTCAAAATCAGGCGAACTGATTCACTCGACTGAAATCCCTTTTGAAGGGCCAAGACTTCAGCACGATATCGCGATCACCCGTAATCATACGATCGTCATGGACCTCTCGATGATGTGGGATCCGGATCTTTTGAAGAAGGGTGAGACTCGCGTCGGCTTTTTTAGAGACAAGCCAACCCGCTTTGGGGTGATTCCCCGCTTCGGTAACGCCGATGCGATCAAATGGTTTGAGACCCCGGCCTGTTTTATGTATCACACGATCAACGCCTGGGAAGAAGGCGACGACATTGTCATGATGGGCTGCCG
>SEDW01001292.1 GCA_004193325.1 Pseudomonadota bacterium
CGTTCACAGCGCGGCGCGTACTCTGCAAAGGTTTTTTGGAAGGCAGGGTCCGCTTTATAAGGCGTGAGAGCCTCTTGAACCTTTTTCGCTCTCGTCCAGTTACGGCCCGAGAAGCCATCGTTCAGCTGCAGCGCCTGAGCATAAAACTCTTTGGTGACCTCGGCGAGATAAACACTGTTCTTCTTGTCCTTGGCATTGAGCAGGAGATCACTCGTGATCCACTGAACACGACTCGCACGTCCCTGAACCGACTTACGGGCCGCTTCCGACCACTTGCGGGCCGCTGCATCGTTGCCGCGTTGAGCCTCAAGCGAGGACAGCGACGATTGGTAGTACCAAGGCGTGTTGGTCGTCTTAAGCTCTTTCTCTAAAAGCTTCGCTGCCAAATCATAAGACTCGACCTGACGGAGGAGATAGGCCGCATCCGAAATCACCGAATGGCGATCGTACTCAGTCTTCGCATCTTCGTCCGCATGACGAACCGCAATCTCAACTTTAGAGCGAAGAGCCTGGGTTGGCTTCGCATCTTTATTTTCATAGCGATAGAATTCAATCTCAGGATTCACAGCCCAAAGTTTAGTACTCACCGAGGCCGTTTCATGAGCAGCAACCTGAGCGGCAGCCTTAAACCATTCCGATCGGAGATAGAGGTAGCGCTTGTCTGTCGGCGCCCAGCCTAACCATTCCACGACAGAGCCAGCCTGATACTTGATGAGCTCACGTGCGGCCCAAATCGTCTCGCTGTCGGTAAAAATAGAAGCCGAGATACGTTCGAACTGCTTATCTGGAATCTTCGCCTTGGCCGCTACCAACTGATTGATCCAGTTGCTGGCAAAAACTGCTTTCTCAGCTGGAATATCGGTCGCTTCATAAGCCTGCTCGAGAACATTGATCTTCCTCGATGCGGGCCACTTGTCTTCAGGCAATTCATCCCAGCTCGAATAGGCAAGGAGCTGCAGATCACGGCGCTTAGGACGACCTTCGCCAATTCCCATGGCCGCGCGCTCGAGGCTGCCTGACGAGGCCAGTACGGATTGCACAACCCCATCAAACTCTTCAATGGTGAGCACAGTGCTCAAGCGAAAGAGTTCCTTCTTC
>SEDW01001293.1 GCA_004193325.1 Pseudomonadota bacterium
CTCTTGTTAAAATTGGTAATACTTAAAATCCGCAACTCTTAATCCCAATTCAAATCAATAAAACCGACCAAAACCCGACCCAACCTATGCCCCAAACCCAATTCCTTTGAGACTTTCTTAACAAAATCACCACCTCAATGAGCCGCTTTCCAAACAATCAATTTTCAGGATTTATTCGCTTAAGATTCAGGGACTAAAGACCGATCTGTAGCATGTGGGGAATTGGTCAAAGATCAAAATTCTTACCGAAACAACCAACTCGGTGACCTCGGAATGGTAGTGAAACACGGCATCAGTCTCATGCTCAGCCTTACGGTCTTCGCCGCCTCCTGCGGAGGAAAGCCTCCTGCTAAGGTCATGGGCAAAGGCAAAGACTATTCCACCGGTTCTAATTCCAACAACGCCAGCGGTGGCAAGTCCACAGAACCCAGCACAGGATCAACCGGACCCTTGAGCAATGGCAAAGCTGCAGAGTTTTTTCCGAACAGTGAGAAAGAACTCGCGAAAAAACGCATCTTTCGTCTGACTCAAGGTCAGTTCGACGAGACCATTAAATTCGCATTGCCCGCGTACACGGCGCCATCTCTCTCGACACTCATCGCCGTCGATCCCAAACAAAACAATTACGATTACTCAGATTTTCTCACGATCAATGCAGCGAACTATACGCCTTACACGCAGTGGGTCGCAGCCGTAGCCTCTGCGGTCGAGAAAGAGCCGACCAAGCTGATCAACTGTGCTCTCGTTCCACCGGCCGTCGATTGCCACAAAACTGCCGCAACCAAATTTGTAAACCTGGCGTTTCGCGGCGCGATCGATGCAGCAACGATGGCAATCTATGTAGATTTCTTTGTTGCCTCATTCAATAAAAGCAATCTCGCGGCTGCGAGTTCAGAGCTCGTGACCAACGTTCTCATGTCGCCTGAATTCACCTTCCGTGCAGAATTCTCAACAGACAAAGATAATAAACTCCTCCCAGGAGAACTTCGTCAAAGCTTAGCCTACACACTGGCCGATGCCCCTCTCACCGACCTCCTGGGCAGCGGAGTGGACAAAGCCGATGCAGGCGATCTCGTTGAGAAGGCTATGGCCTCAGC
>SEDW01001294.1 GCA_004193325.1 Pseudomonadota bacterium
TGCGATGACTTACGCTCGAAATTTTTGTAGTCTCGGGGCCATCATACAGTTAATCGAGGATCTCCATGACGACGACTGAAATCAAAAAAACGCCTTTGCATGCTCTTCATAAGCAGCTTAAAGCCAAGATGGTTAATTTCGGCGGCTGGGACATGCCTGTGCAGTACGAAAGCGTACTGACCGAACATAAATATGTGCGTGAACACTGCGGTATTTTCGATGTAAGTCACATGGGTGAGATCATCGTCGAAGGCGCTGATGCGCTGGCTTATTTGCAAGGCATCACTGTCAATGATGTGGCTCGTCTTGAGCTGGGTCACGGGCAATACAGCTGTCTTCCAACTGAAGATGCTGGCTTTATCGATGACCTCATCATCTATCGCGTCGGTGACAAGCGTTACCTCCTTTGCGTGAATGCTTCGAACATCGAAAAAGACTTCGACTGGCTGACAAAGCATCAAAAAGACCACAAGGTGACGATCACCAATGAGTCGTCGATGTGGAGTCAGCTCGCGGTTCAAGGTCCGGAAAGCGAAGAGGCCTTGAAAGCCATTCTCTCCGCTGACGACCAAAAACGAGTCGCAGAATTGCCTTACACCAACATTACGGAAGCAAGCTTTCAAGGCAAAAAAGGCTTTGTCGCTCGCACAGGTTATACCGGTGAAAAAGGCTACGAGATCTATATTCCGAACAGCATCGCTTCGTCGGTATTCTCACAACTCCTCGAGAAGAGTAACGCTAAGCCTATCGGCCTCGGTGCTCGCGACACGCTTCGTCTCGAAGCCTGTTATCTCCTCTACGGCAACGATATGGATGAAACCGTTTCACCTATCGAAGCTGGTATTGCCTGGGCTGTGCGTTTCGAAAAAGGCGACTTCCTTGGTAAAGCCAAAATGGAAGCGCAAAAGGCCGGCACTGCTCCCGCCCGTAAAATGGTGGCCTTCAAGCTCACCGACGAAGGCATCGCCCGACACGGTATGGATGTCTATGTTGGCGATCGCAAGGTTGGCGTTGTCACTAGCGGTTCGGTTCTTCCAACCGTTGAAGGCGCTGGTGGAATGGCCCTCATCGAAAAAGATGCCGGCGCGATTGGAGA
>SEDW01000254.1 GCA_004193325.1 Pseudomonadota bacterium
ATCACAGGCTACTCGACGGTGATTCGGGACATCACGCAATTCAAAGAATCCGAACGCCGAATGCGTCAGCTCAATGAAGAGCTTGAGCAGCGGGTGCAGATTCGAACACTGAGTCTTGAGCAGCGCGAGAAGCAACTGGCGACTATCGCCAACGCTGTGCCCATGCTGATCGCTCAATTTGATCAGGAAGAAAGACTGCTCTTTGCCAATGATGCCTACCGGAAATGGCTTCACGATGCGGATGGGGCCATCATGGGCATGAGTCTGCGGGAGCTTGCTGGTGAAGAGCGCTACAGAGTGCATGAGCCCCACGTTCGTCAGGTCCTCAGTGGCAATCTCGTCAGTTACGAAAGACAGTCTCCTGGGCCCGATCCAGTTACTCTTGCCATCACATTCATGCCCGAATTTACGACGGAAGGGCGGGTCAGTGGATTCATTCTGGTAGCGAGCGATATCAGCACCTACAAAGACATTCAACTCGAACTCGAAAAGGCCAAGGAGGCAGCGGAGGTTGCGAACGCGACTAAAACGGCTTTTCTCGCTAACATGAGTCACGAGATCCGCACGCCGCTTGGCGCTGTTATTGGCTTCTCCGACCTGCTATTCACTGAGAATCTCCCGCTCACCGAGCGCCAGAATTATATCGAAGTGATCAAGCGAAACGGTCGTCTCCTCTCGAACATCATCAACGACATCCTCGATCTCTCGAAAGTGGAGATCGGCAAACTTGAGATCGATCAGACCGATGTTGCGTTTAGTGAAATCCTTAACGAACTGAGTTCGATCTTAGGCCTGGAGGCTTCTGCCAAAGGCATTGAACTCCTTTTGAATCCTCATGTGGACATCCCACAACGCTTTCGTACCGACCCCCTTCGCCTTCGGCAAATTCTCTTCAATATCGTTGGGAATGCAATCAAGTTCACCAACAAGGGATCGGTCACCGTCGAGATCAAAGTCCTGAAAGCCGCTGATCATTCGTCCAAACTTGCTTTTATCGTGAGTGATACCGGCGAGGGAATCAGTTCGGAACAAAGGGACCGGCTCTTTGCCCCTTTTATGCAGGCTGATGTCTCCACCACGCGCAAATTCGGTGGCACCGGCCTGGGCCTTGCGCTCTCGAAGAAACTCGCAAACCTCCTCTTGGGCGACGTCATACTCTCTGACTCAGCGCCCGGTAAAGGCAGTACCTTTACCATCACTATCGCACTCGTCACAGGCGAGTCGAATCCAACCGTTAGAGCGGAAAGAGAAACCTCGGCTCAAATCAAGATCGATGCGGAATTCGATCTCAGCTCTCTCAAAATCCTCGTGGTCGACGACAGTCTCGATAACCAGGCCTTGATCAAGCGCATCCTCAAGCTCGCTGGGGCGGCAGTCGTGACAGCAAACAATGGCAAGGAAGCGGTTGATTTTGTGAGTCAGGACGACTTCAGCCTTATCCTTATGGACATTCAAATGCCAGTGATGGATGGCTATCAGGCGACGAGCGTTCTACGCAAATCGGGCTTTGCAAAGCCGATCATAGCCCTCACGGCTCACGCCATGAATGAAGAAAGAAAACGTACACTCGAGAGCGGATTTGATGACCACATCACCAAACCAATCGATAGGAAGCTTCTTCTGAAATCACTCCACCGCTATGTAAAAGCCGAAGCAGGATTATCATGAATTTTTTAGAGAAGGTCCAAGCGTCGAGGGGCCTCGTCATCATCTACACCGGAGACGGAAAAGGCAAGACCACGGCTGCGCTCGGTACCGCTTTCCGGGCGATGGGCAGAGGCCTTAGAGTAGGTATGGTGCAGTTTATCAAAGGCAAATGGATAAGCGGCGAGAGAATGCTCGCTCCGAAAATGCCGCTGCTTGATTTTTTTGTAGCAGGCCGCGGCTATGTTGAATCTCCGGTGCCGAATTTTGGGAGATCGCACGAGGCTGCCCGTGTCGTCTGGAATCGCGCGAAAGAGATGATTCTCAGCGGTGAATATCCTCTTGTCATACTCGATGAAATAACCTTCGCTGTGCAATTCCAATACGTGAGCGTCGAAGAGATCCTGGATCTTTTAAGCGCTCGCCCGGCTTTTGTCTCGGTGATCATTACAGGTCGAGACGCGTCGCCCGAACTCATCGAAATCGCTGATCTTGTCAGTGAGATGAAATCCATCAAACACCCCTACGAAAAGGGTGAACTCGCCAAGGTCGCGATCGACTACTAAGCAATCACTTCGGAGCCTTATCTCGCTCCACTTTGTTGCTCGTCTGAGAGGGCTTGCCCTGCGGGACCAGGGCTTCTGGCGACTGATCGAGAAATTCAGACGTCATGGGCAAGCAAAAGAGCACAGCCAAGCCGATCAAAAAGACTATAAAAAGAATGAGTTTCATCCAGGTCAGCCTCACGCAGTTCGTTATCCGCCTCGCATCATATCAGCCTTCAAAATCTTGTCAGCTGAAAAATTCAGACAGAAAAAAACGCTCTTTGCAGAGCGCTCTTATCAACTTCACCTGACATGGGGGAGAGATAGTTCAGACGTAGCAGACGATGGGAGGATCGAGGCTGGCGCTACAAGCCCATGGCTTGCGGGGGGAGAGCATGAGACAGGTGAAGTTGAAAAAAGCACTCTCGAATCCCTCTTCTTCAACCCTTGCATCATAGTTTTAAACATGCCAAAATCTGTCATATTTGATGGGAGAAAATTTATTGAGTCGGAATGAACGTTTAGAGGAATTGAGACTTCTTCTCAGGCAAAAAGAATATTGGACTGCCGAAGAACTCGCCGATTCTCTGGGCGTTAGTATACGAACTTTATTCCGATATATCGGTGAATTAAGAAATAAGGGAATTGATGTGGAGGCCGATCGCGGCCGCGGTGGTGGCATCCGCATGAATCCGGCAGTGGGGTCCCGAAGTGTGGAGCTGAGTGAGTTTCAGGCGATGCGTTTGCTTATCGCGACTGCCGTGCTCGATAAGCTCGGATTGCCCCTCTTCTCCACGCAAAAAAACATGATAGCGACGCGCCTACTCTCAGGCCTCGCGGGCCCTCCACTCAAGACCCTAAGTCAACTCAAAACACGCGTCTTCATCGGCGGACCCGCTCCGAGTAACATCGCGAAGAATTACGAGCAGCCCAAGAAGAGTATTATCGACGAGATCGAGAAGGCGTTCATCGCCTGTTACTGCCTCGAGATCAGCTATCGGGATGAATCGAATCGCCTTAGCCAACGCGTGATCGAACCGCACGCAATCAGCGTGAGCTGGCCGGCGTGGTATCTCCTCTGTTTCGACCATCTTCGGCAGAGCGCCCGGACCTTCCGCCTCGATCGCATCGATAAGGTGCGCCCTCTCAGCAAAGAACGGTTCAAGCAACGGGCGGGAGAGATTTTTAAACTCACTGGAGGTGAGGAATTTGCGGAACCTTTGTAAGGGCTATCCCCTTGATTTTAATGCCCTATTAAACACCCTCAAAGCTCAGAAAATAACGCTTACAAAAGACTAAGGAAATCCATGCTTTATCCCGATAAGGGAGCATGGAGATCTTATGAAAAAAATCCTCTTCGTCTCGACATTAACACTCGTCTCATGCACCGGTTCACCGGAGCGCATTCCTCTGCACAGCACTTCTTCGGATGATGCCAAGGGCGGAAGCACAAACAGTCCGCAAAACAATCCGGAAATGGAGTCGAATCCAAACGAAGAGAGCGGTGCAGTAAAAGAGGACTCCACTCCGAAGCCTGTGGGCACGGACGAGACCGATATGGGAAAGACTCCCGAAGAAACCAGTGCTGAGAAGGCTCAAGCCGAGAAAGCCGCAGCCCTGCTAAAACTCGAACGCATTCCAACGGGCTGCAGCGACAAAGGCACTGTAACGGAAAAAGACTTTGTCTTGTTTAACGCTGAAGCTATCCAATATAATGCGAGTTCCAAAAGCATTGCGCTGAATGAAGGCTGGAAGATCGATGGTTCCTGGGGCAACGGGCGTATCGGTGTCGAGACCAAACGTGGGCAGCCGGCAATCACCTTCGACAACGAAACGTACTACCATGGATTTGATATTACGCCACCCTCTGCAAACGGCCAGAGGAAGACCTTCACGATGTCAGGCTTTGACGTCTACTACGATAGTACGAGGAGCAGTGAGGGGAAATTTGGTCTTCGCATCATAAAGCCCGGTGAGAACGAAGGCGCGGGCGACAACGAAAAACGCAGCTGGTTCAAACTCGATCCGAGCGGCGCGGGTGCAGATGCAGATGTTGCCAATTCCAAGGTTAATACGGACTGCAAACTCGTGCGTTTCTATACGACCAAGACCTTTGTCGACCAGAACAAAGTCGCGAACCGTTTCATTTGGGAATTTATGCCGAACTGGGATCCGGCGGACAAGCTGTTCGTCTATAAGATCGTGCTCAAAGATTTCCAATGGAAGTAATCTGAGAGCACGCGCTCGTCGGTTTAGGCCTTTTTAATAGAACAATGAAAGACCTTGGGTTTGAGTTTTCCGCCAGCTTTTTTTAACCAGCAGACTCGGTAGCCTTCGATAAAAGTAAAGGCCTGGCAGTCCGCCCGGCCTTCGCAAGCTTTCCCACATTCATCGGCCGTGTTCAGCACATGGCGCTCGAGATCTTTGCCGCCATGATCATTGTCGATTTTAAAACTTCCCGCTTCATAAACATGCTTCTCGTTCATGTCAGCCGAAGAAAAACGAATCTTGGCTCTTTTCTTTGTCTCGGCCTTGAGGGAGCACTTTTTCCAGCCTGTGATATAGACAGCACCAAGGCAGCCCTTCTCCTGATCGCAAGTCTCCTCACACTTTTCCTGACTCTCAGCTTTGGACTCTTTGATAGAAGCCGAAGGCATATCACAATTTTCCACCCGTTCCCAGGCCTCGGCTTGAAGGGCCAGGGGCGTTGAAAGCCAAGCAAGGACTAAGAGAATAATTATTCGAAAATTTTTAATTCTAATCATGAGCCATGAATCTCCAGGAGGATGATAAAGATCCATGCTACCTGGAAAATCATATCATTTCAAAATATCCCGCGATCAGTCCGCTTGCTGCCTCACCAGACCCTCGATGTAATCATCAATCGTGATCGTCCCACGCTCGATTTTCAAAGGTTTCTCGCCGAACTTTTCCAAAGTCAATCTGCTCATCTCCGCCATGGATTTGGCTGCAATCTCGGAGTAGCCCATACGCAAGAGATAGGGGATCCAATCTTTTGTGGGGATAACTTCAACCGCTACGCTCCGACCCAGGGCGCGGCTGAAGGCTCTCGCCACATCTTTGGCAGAATAACGTTCTGGTCCTTCAAAATAATGCACACCGGTGAAGCGGGCATCCTCACGCA
>SEDW01001295.1 GCA_004193325.1 Pseudomonadota bacterium
GCGGAGGTTTTGATAAAACAATTATAGGCGAGAATTCCACCTTGGTTGTCGAGCAGAGTGATGCCGTCCATCCAGGTTAATTTTCGGATGAGAAGACTGTAGGAGACGAGCCGCATGTATGCGTCGCGATCCTCGCGGCCATCAGTGATACTCTGAATCGCATCACAGACGCTGATGCTTGGGGTCAGATGAATCCCGTCCTCGAGAATGTCGGGGATCTTTGCACCCTTCTTCAAAATCCCAATGAGACTGCCGTGTGAGGCATGCATCACATCCATGCCTGCCCGGTAGTAGAAGGACCGCAGCATCGGTTTGATCGGCTCGGGAGCCTCCTTCACAACCGATTCAACAAAGTTTCGAATCACGCGACCGGGGTGATAATCATCTTCATCGGATCCCGACACGTTTACGTATTGGTGGAGTCCTGTGCTCGTTCGGATTTCAACAAAGTTGCCGCCGAGTCTTGTCAATCCGACGATACAGCTCCCCTCTTCGCGTAGGAGACGAAGCCGCTCGAAAACGGTGGGCGCGAGCGGAGAGGATTCCGAACGGAAAATTCCATAACGAATCGTACCGTCCTCGATGATCATATAGACGGCCCATAAACGGTCTTCGGCCAGCGGTGCACAGTGTTTAAAAGCCCTTGTATAAGTGTCGCGGGTATTGGGGCCGCTGCCGACTGATACGAGTTCTTTGGCGGAGAGGTATTTCGTCAGATTGTTCTGGTTGTCGGTGATAAAAACGACCGGAAAGAGATTGGTCCCTTCTTCCTGGTAGTTGGCGAGCAAGAGGACGAGCTCGGACAGAAACTCCGAACTGTGCATCTCTTTATTCAGGGTTTCGGTGAGGCTGATGAGTCGTTGCTGCAAGAATTCCCGAAACGAAACCATCTTTTCATTCATAGAGGTCCCTGACGTTTGAAGTGACGTAATACCTGCCCATGAGCCGACTTTATCACAAGCTTCGGCCTCATGCTAATTCACTGGATAGAGCGCGCGGCTGTGTTAAAAGGGGGAGAGGAGGGTGAAGACATGCGCTATGCTCGTCAAACTGTACTAGCCGATTTGGGAGAGGAAGGCCAGGCTGCTTTTGC
>SEDW01000255.1 GCA_004193325.1 Pseudomonadota bacterium
ATCGTGGCCTTTGGTGGCAAGACCGCCGATCACAGCTCCAACTGGGCGACCTACAACACCTTCACCAAGCAATGGAAGGTCTATAGCGATTACGCAGCCGAACGCAGCTCGCACGTCGCGCTCAACTTCGGCAACAAAATTTTTATCTGGGGTGGATTCGTCGACGGCAAGAGAGTCAAAGATGGTTTTGTCATCGACCCGGAACGAGGCGAACTCAAGCCTTTGCTAACGGGCATGACATATCTGGAAGAGCGTGCGAATGCGAAAGCTGTGACCGACGGCAGCACGATCTTCATCATGGGTGGCACCAACGATATGGAGCACCGCACAGATGGAGCCTTCTACGATAACCTCAATGGGAGCTGGGGCTACATCCCTTCCCTACCCGACCGCGATCGGAAAGATTTTGAGATTACTCTCATTCCGAACGAAGGTATTTTCCTCTACGGCGGCCGCAATTCGACTGGAGCGATTGTCGAGACGAATTATCTTCTGAATTTCACGAGCATGAAATGGACCGAAGTAAAGTTCGTCATCGCGCCTAGTCCCGCCGGACGCATGGCTCAATGTCAGAAACTTTCTTTCGATAAAAAGAGCATGCATATCTTCGGGGGATTGACGCAAGCCAATGGCGAGGGGATGAAGTCATCCGATGAGCTCTGGTCGATTCCGCTCGAATTGATTGAGGGCAAATAAAAAAGCCGGCCGCTCTTAAGAGTGGCCAGCCTTCAAGGGATGCAGTAGATATTATTTTTTAGTCTGCCCGATGGCAGTGTTTTCCACTTCTTTTAAGACAAGCGCTTCCAGACGATCCACTCGTTTGTTATTCAGGGCGCGATCTTCCATGTGATAGACAGCGCGAAGATCTGGTCTCAAACTCCCGACTTCGGCAAGCTCATTATTCTCATTCAAACCACGAACACCCATGACCGCGGATCGTGCGCGAGTTGTCTCGCCGCCTTCAGTCGAGTTCCTGGCCTTCATCGCCGCATCATGGAGCGCCGACTGAATACCTGAGGCCGCTTCGGCCTCCTTCTTTGGCTCTGAAATGATCTGCGTTCCATCTTTCTTTGCAGAAACCTTGGCGGCGAAAGCCATATTCGTCACGAATAAAAAGCTTAATGGCAGAATGGCAAACAATTTCATAGTAAGGGCTCCCTTGATTATCAACTAAAAAGCTGGTCGGAAGGATCTCGAAAAAGCTTAACCAGAGCACATAAAAATAAAGATTCCGAAGGCTTAGTCTAAGCGCTTCGGAACCGTTTTGACAAGGAGATGAGGCAAAAATCAGCCTTGGATTTTTAGGACGTGATAGCTCTTTTTGCCCTTTTTCACCATGATTCCATCGGCCTGGCGAAGGCGGCTCGTAAGCACTTCAAATGTATGGACTTCGACCTTCTCCCCATCGAGACTCAAACCGCCCTGCTCGATCATCCTCCTGACTTCGGCCTTGGACGGGAAAAGCTTACTCAAGGTAAGAAGTTCGACGACATTGATCGACTCGCCTGGGACTTCGCTCGCTTTGAGAAGAACCTCTGGAGCCGAAGGGCGCCCCGCATCTCCCGAAAAGAGTGAGGCAGCCATGGCTTTAGCCTTGTCCGCTTCCTCTGCACCATGGACGAGTTTGGTCGTCTCATAAGCGAGTGCGATCTTCGCATCGTTGATTTCTTTGTCACGCAGGTTGCCGAGGCGTTTGACTTCGGCGGCTGGGAGATCGGTAAAGTAGTAAAGGCACTTCTCAACCATGTCGTCATCGAGATTTCTGAAGTACTGGTAGAAGTCGTAAGGCGATGTGAGCTTGGGATCGATCCAAACGGCACCGTTTTCCGTCTTGCCCATCTTCTTGCCCTGCGAATTGACGAGAAGCGGAACCGTGGCGCAGAAAGCCTGTTTCCGTTCTTTGCGACGAACCAGCTCCATACCGCCGAGCATGTTGCTCCACTGATCATCACCGCCGAGCTGCACAGCGCAGTCCTGATGTTTATTCAAATGATAGAAATCGTAGCTCTGAAGAATCATGTAATTGAATTCGAGGAAGGAGAGTCCCACTTCGAGACGCGCCTTCACACTATCAGCTGTCAGCATTCGGTTGACCGAAAAGTGCGAACCGATCTCACGAAGGAAAGGGAGATACATGAGCTCACGCAGCCAGTCGGCGTTGTTGACGACGATGCCTTTTTCAGGCGAGGAGAAATCGAGAAAGGGCGCGAGCTGTTTTTTGAAATGCTCAGCGCGCTGGTCGATGACCTCTTCGCTAATCATCTGCCGCATTTCACTCTTGCCCGTAGGATCGCCGACCATAGCCGTGCCGCCGCCGAGGAGAACGATGATGCGATGACCCGCCTGCTGCCAGCGACGAAGCGCGAGCACCGGAAGCATGTGCCCGACGTGAAGGCTGTCCCCGGTTGGATCGAAGCCAGCATAGGCAGTCCGGACGCCACTCGATAGATACTCACGAAGCTCTTCTTCGTGGGTGACCTGCGCCAACATACCTCTTTCCTGCATTACTTCTAAAAAACCCATGGGCCATCGCTTTCTATATGAAGGGATCGACATTGCGAGCCTATTCTTAGCAACCCACCGGCCGGGATCGCAAGAGGATCTCGCCTGGATCCTATGCTAAAATGCGATTATAGCGCCAATGCACCTTGGAGGGAAAACGAATGAGCTTTCAAAACTGCCCGCCCCTCGTTGAACTGCCTTCCCCCCTCTTCATCCTGGGCGCAGCCTACAGCGGTAAATCCGAACTCGCCATCAAGGCCCTCAAGGCGGACAGCGCAGCGACGGTAATCGGTACAGCCGGACTCGCTGAACTGGAAGGTCGAATTGACAAGTTAAAATCGCTTCGCCCCGCTTCATGGAAACATGTAGAAGGTCACGAGCTAAATGAATATTTGGCGCAGTCGCTTGAGGAGTCGAAGCAGCTGCTAGTCGACTCGATCAATCAATGGCTCGCGAATGTGCTTTTGGAGTCCTGGAATAAATATGATCTCGAGCAACAGGAGGCCCGGCTCAGTCTCGAGATCAGAACCTTCTGCGAGACGATGCAAAAGCATCCGGATCATCGCTTCGTCATCGTCAGCTCCGAGATCGGGGCTGGTGTCACACCCCCTCAGGAACTCTCACGCTTCTTCAGGCAGCTCCTGGGCCGTTTGCATCAGCAGATCGCAGCTGAAGCAGCTTCCGTCGTCCAGGTCGTTGCTGGGATCCCTCTGCTTATGAAAACGAGATGACGATAGAGGCGAGCGCCGCACCACTGGCAATCGCCACGAGAATCTGCTCGACCTCTTGAAAGTGGGCCTTGGATTTTTCCGAGAGGTATTTCATCACCATTCCAAAACCGATACTCAGAAGCGCTAGTCCAAGCAGCACACCAAAGGTAAAATCGAGCTCGCCGGTAAACGTTGCAAAAGGACCCCAGCGGTTGACGTGCAGCATACCGTGAAGCATTCCCACAGCGGCGAGAGTGAGGATCAGGTATTTGTCAAACTTCTGAGGCAGGCTCAACATCGCTGCGAGCAGGATCATGCTCAAGCCTACGAAAAACTGAGCCAAGGGAATTCTTCCAAACTCTGCAGCAAGGCTCACACCAAAAGCTGTGCCGGCGAACACCGCGAGGAGCAGCCATGGTTTTCGATAGGTGGCGAACAGCAACAAGCCTGAAACAAGACTAAAACAGATGTGATCGAGGTTGGTAAAGTTGCTCGATAATCCACCAAGGAATGCGTTGGATAGCACAGACTCAATCTCCTCGAGTGCAAAGAGTGATTCGCGATTAATCGTTGAGCAGTTGAGCTCAGAAACGTTTTAACTCAAGTGTTTACACTCTTATAAACTCTTCACCTTTTCTTAACATCATCTTTCTGCATCTTAATATTCTCAGCATTATCAAGAGCTTTGTCGCTAGAGAATTCACCCAATCGTTCTTCGCCCAACAAGTCTTGTTGGACCTGTCGCTGTTTGCTAGACAGCCACTAGGACAAAAATTTAAACTTTCATATCTCTATGCGGGATTGATTGAAAAACTTTGCCTCGTGCAAAAGTGTTGAATTCCTGCGTCCGAAAAAAATCTCAAAAGGGGGCATCATGAAAGCCAGAATGTTGGGCTATTGGAGAACTGCGGCCTTTGTCCTGGGGATAAGCATCTTTTTTGCTCTTTCCTCCCCCACTCCCCTCTTCGCTGGAGACTGGACTCCATCGACCTCCGATGAAAATGGCGAGAACAGTCCAGCTCGCTGCGACAACGGTCTCGTCACAGGTCTCGCTTGTTCAGGACGTTACTGCGATAACGTAAGCCTTCAGTGCAGCGATAACCAGGCCACAGAAGGCCGCGACTGGAGCCCTTATTTCTCAGAGGAAAATAACGAAGGTTACACCTGCCCGAACGGAGAATTCATTCAGTCGGTCCGTTGCAGTGGAAAATTCTGCGACAACGTATCGGTACGCTGCGCGAAGGCTCTGGAAGTCGAAAGTGATCCCAACTCCTGCTACTGGCGCCCTGGTGTTTCAGAAGAAGGTGGTGGAAAGACCGAATTCGGTACGGGCACCCATCTGAGGGGTTTGCGCTGCCGAGGCAAATACTGTGATGCCCTCGAGACCTATGTTTGCCCCACTCAGGAAAAAATCTGTGACAGCGAGGAGTGCAAGGCTGAGCAGGCGAGGAAGTTTGCTCCAGTGCTGAAGTTCGATCAGGAGCAGGCCAACGCGAATAAATGTTTTCCGAGCGATGCTGGACAGTATTGGGACACAAGAAAAAGCGGCAATCGCAACCGGGTATGCAATGAATCAGCCGATTCGCTTCTCGGCGGTCAGATTCCTATCTACTACGAGTACAAGGACTGTAGCCAGGATTCGACTGTGATCATGTACTGGTTCTTTTATGGCTTTCAGGATACCTGCTCGCCAGGCATGGGTTCGCACAATGCAGACTGGGAACGAGTCGCCGTCAAAATCAAAAACGGTCGCCTCGAACGCGTGCTCTACTTCCAGCACGGGGGCTCTTACACACGCCAGGGGAATGACATGCAAGTGGTCGACGGCACTCACCCCGTGGCCTACGTTGGCAAGAACAGCCATGGCTCCTATCATGATGATGGGGGATCGGGCAGCTGTCTCTACTTTGAGGACTACCGGAATCAGGGCGGCAAACAGTATTCTCTAAACACCTGGGATAACCTCGTGCCCCTGAGCGAGCAGAACGATTCTCCCGAGTGGATGAAGAGCTGGGACAACGCAAACTTCGATGGTATCCCTTCGCCCCTGAGACGTGGGATCAATCTTTGTTCGATGCCGGGCTGTCAGGGGAATGATGTGAAGATCGGATCGGCCTTGTGTTTGGGCCAGTGTGGTTGCTCGAAATCTTCAATCGGTAGCATGCCCTTCTAACAAAAGAACTCTCCACAAAGAAAAGCCTCATGCACGGGTCTGTGCATGAGGCTTTTTCTATTGCGGACAATTCATTTCGGAGCTTGTTCGAAGACCATAAAGTCCTGGCTCACGCCGCCGTGACAATCCCAGAGATGGATCGGCGCGTTGTTGTCAGGAGTAGGTCCGGAGATGTCGAGACATTTATCGACGCCGTTCACTGTGCGAACGATCTTCATCGTCTGGCCACTGCTCTTGACGATTTTGAAGACCCGTTTCTTCGGATCGCAGGAGAGGTCCTGACGGAAGAGGTTGCCGTTCTCGTTCGCTTCTTTCTCTACCTGGAGACAGAGTTTGGATTCGATCGTTGCAAGGGTGAATCCGGCTGCAGGAGTACCGATGGCGCGGAACTTCTGATTCGTTTGCGTCGTACAGTCCCACTGAATCAGCTGGCCGCCATTGTTAAGCGAATGATCTTTGATATCGAGACACTTGCCGCTGTAAGCCGATACAAACGCATAGATTCTGCCACTTTGTACGGTTTGAACGATGGTACGATTGCTGAGAGTCGGGTCAGTAAATATATTCACGTTGCCGTTTTGTTCGATCTTATCGCCTGCTTTGAGAGCCGAGAAGGACGAGAGAGAACAGAGGAGAACGATTCCTGCGCTGAACATCTTAGACTTCATAGAAAACTCCTTATGCTTTGCAAAGGAGATAACACAGTGGGAGTAGCGATCAAGGCTCAAAAAGCCTATAGCTTTAGGGTCTTTTTCCGAAGCGGGAATTATTTGACTGAATTTTTGAGAGAGATTTGGAGAGACAGATCTACAGATTTCTTCGCAGACATGTCAGGCGAGGTCCCACAATGCGTAAAAATCTTTAAGCTCAGTGTCAGCGAACCATTCAAGATCGACTTTCATTTTGCGAAAAAGAGTTTCCTGACGTTTTGCGTATTGCCGAGTCGCGATGATGATCGCCTCCTCCACTTCGTCTCGATCCAGTTCTTTTTGGAGAAACTTTGTGACCTCGAGATAGCCGATGCTTTGCATCGGTTTCGAGAGAGGATCGACACCGGCATGGATGAGACCTGAGACTTCTTCGATCAATCCCTGGACGAGCATCTTTTTACTGCGAAGACGTATGCGTTCGTGAAGTGTGGGACGCGGCACATTCATGTGAATGACGAAAGATTCGTCTCGACGACTTTCAGGAGCGTCGAGATCTTTTACCGAATGGCCAAGAAGTTTTGCTACCTCAACCGCACGCTGCAGCCGAAACCGGTCGTTGCCGTGAATCTCGAGTGAGCGTTTGGGATCGAGGCGATCGAGTTCCGCTCGTAGTTCGTCGAGGCTCATTTTAGCGAGTTCGACTCTCAAATTATTGTCTTTCGGGAGATCGTGAAACCCGTCTTGCCAGAGCGCGCGGAGATAAAGTCCTGTTCCGCCGACCACGATCGGCAAGCGTCCGCGACTGCGAACCTCTTCGATGGCCTCGTCCGCTCGCGCCGCGAATTTTCGGGCATCAAAGTCTTCATTCCAGTTGAGGAGATCGACGAGATGATGCGGGACAAGTGCCCGTTCTTCAGCCGTCGGCTTCGCTGCTCCGATCGCAATTGACGAGCTCGCCATTTAATTCCTGCGCAAGCCGCATGGCGAGATCGGATTTGCCGCTCGCCGTAGGGCCTATGACTGCAATGTAACGCTTAGGCATGACTTATCCCAAACGATCGAACCAGCCCGCGACCTGGCTGGCTTTCCACCAGCGAAGGACCCGGCGGCCGTGAGGACAGTTGAGGAAGAAGTCGACCGTTTTTGCTTCGGCGAGAAGCTGTCTCATCTCGGGCTCGGGAAGCTCTTCACCCGCACGCACCGCAGCATGACAGGCAACTGAGGCCAGGACATCGTGGAGAATCTCCTGGTGATCCTTGTGGCCATTGAGGAGTGACGTGAAAACAGCCTGGATATCTTTGTTTACGAGCAGAGCGGGGACGGCCCTCACTTCGATTTCTTTGGGGGATATAACTTCATAGTCGAAGCCAAGCGTTTTGAGTTCTTTGCCCTTCTCTTCGAACTCCACACATTCTTCCGGGCTGAAGTCGAGGACTTCCGGCATGAGAAGGGGTTGAGTGCGCTTGAGGAGGGACGGATTCTGCAAGAGGCGTTCGTAGAGAATACGTTCGTGAAACGCATGCTGATCGACGACGAGCAGTTGATCGCCGTGTTCAAAGAAAAGGAAGCAGCGTTGGAAGGCGCCGAC
>SEDW01001296.1 GCA_004193325.1 Pseudomonadota bacterium
GTCCCCAGATAATCCATCGTGCCTTCCACATAAGTCTTGGAATTGACGAGGTACTGATTCTCTTCGCAGGTAAAGATGAGGTTGAGGATGAGGTCGCTCCATTTCTTCCCATCAAAGCCACTCAGATCCTTACCCTTGCAGGTCATACGAATGTAAAGGGATTGATAAGCAGCTGTGTAAACGATATCCGCGCCGGGTGCCGTCTTAAGGACTTCCGCTTTGTAGCATTCCGCCATATCAATCCTGGAGTCGACGCTGATCGTATCTCCCGCGGCTGTCACGACGATAGAATTCCGAGCTTTCGCATCGCATGTTTCCTGGTTCGCACTGGCAAGGGTCGAACTTTTGCTAGCGAGAAAGTCAATATTTCGATTCTCAATCAAAGCAGCAGCACTCGCCTTTTCAAAGGATGTGAGATTCGCAGGTGGAGATAGATCGGTCGCCGAAAGTTGGTTCGAAGATCCTCCAGTTCCGGGTTTGTCCGAGCTCTCGGAACAGCTGAGGAGGAGGAGAAAGGTCAGGACGAGAAGAGCGCGGCTCATAGGCACCTCGAATTTTGGATTGCGTGGATTTTAGCACAATCTTTAGCCGGGGTCTTTCCCGAGGGTAAACCGGTCTAGCGACAGAACAAAATTGCATAAAATTCTCATTTTTACTAACCTCGCGCAGCGAAATTCATCGAATATTAATCCGTCATCATCCACTCTAGGCGAAAGCAGGGTGGGACTATGATTGCAAAAATATTCTACGTGGCAATTGCCATTGGCCTGATCTTCAATCTCGTTGGGGACGCGAGCGTCTACCGACAGAATAAAGCTGAGCGCGAAACCGGCGAATGGTTGAGCAACAGCTACGTTGTCATCCAGGCGATCGATTCGGCTAAGATCGAAGTTCTTCAGTCGCAGACTCGCAAATCTCTCACCCCTAATCTTAGAGAAAGTTTCCTGGCTCTTGAAAAACTTCTCGGCGCCACTCCAAATCAGAAAAAGCGGGTGGCCGATCTCCTGGCTTTGAACAAAAATCAAATCATCTCTCTCAGGTCCAATGATGCTCTGGAAATTCTCTCCGAGATGAGCCTCGCGGAACGCAC
>SEDW01000256.1 GCA_004193325.1 Pseudomonadota bacterium
CAAAGAGTCGTAATTTCATGACAAAGCCCCACTATCCGTGCCGTGATAATTCATTTCAAACATTCAGCCTGTGACCGCAGCGACAGGCCCCACAGCCTTAGTGTTGCCAATCGTCTTCAAATCGGTCATACCCATGAGCTGACCCACGGTTACTAGAAGATGGTTATAAGGCTTGCCCGATTTCTCATGAATCTGACGGCCGCCCTTGATTTTTCCACCGAGCGTTCCAAGCAAGAAGGCAGCGATATTACTGCCGCCGTGACCAGCAGCATTGTCACCGATATCGGTGGCAACGTAGACAAGAGTCTCATCGAAAAGCGATTTGTCGCCGAAGGAAACGGCCTTCATCTCGGTGACCATCTTAGCTATCTCACGCATCATTCCCTGCTGGTTGCTTGCAAAACTATCGTTATCGCTATGAGCCTGGAGATGAAGACTTACGCTGGGGTTATCCACGACTCCTTCCGAAGGCATGTTGCTCTCCTGATGCGAGCAACCCATCTGCCAAACACCAACCCGGGTGATATTACAGGCCATGGCCTGAACCATAATCGCTCTCTGAAGGCGAAACACCTGGGGAGCGAGGGCAGTCTGGTAGTACCACTCGTTGTCCATCTTCGTTGGAAAGAGACCGCCGATGCTGGTCTTCGGATCGCACTTTGGACTGGTGGCAACAGAGCCGCCATTGCCGCTATTATTGTTACTGGTACCAGTGTTCATGGCATTGACGAGATCGCGGTTAATCTCGTCGAGAGCTGTGAGATGCGCTTCAAATGCGGACGCTTCGTGGGCTCCGAGAGCTGATTTGACTTTTTTCAAATCGCCGAGAAGATAATCGACAATTCTTTTTTTGCCTGTTGATACGGCAATCACAGCATCACTTTGGGTGCTGGATCCCCCAGTAGGCACAGTGAATTTGCCAAAGAGATCGTCGTAGACTGATTTGGGATTGTCCTCAGGAAAATTCGGATTGCCCTTTGAGTTCCAGGAAATCGGTTCAGGAAATGGATTCCCCTTCACCTTTGTATGGATACCCATATTGATCGAAGCGCGCGTTGAGTTTTTGCCGATGGTATCAGCCAGACGCTGATCGAGCGAATAAGGCCTCAGCTCCATGTCGGTCGTCGTAGTGTTGTCGTTATTCGGAAATGATTTATTCTTGCCGCACTGAACATCGTTGTTCGCACTGCAGGCGCCCCAGCCCGCAAGAACTTGAGGCATGGATCCGTTGTGATTGGTAGCACCGACAAGGTTATAACCCCTGAAAAGAGTCATATCAGATTTATGGATCTCAAGCGGCGAGGTAACGATCGGCAATGCGCCGATGGGCACTGAACCTTCCGCCCCTGGCCAAAACTTCTCTCGATAGGTCCCACTGGGAAACGACACAAAAATCACCCTCGGAGCATTCGCACTCTGTGCAAAACCTTCAGCCGAACCCAAGGCACGAATCAACGGATAATATAGCAAAGCGCTCGATGCGCTCATAAGAAGCTGTCTTCTGGAGAGTCCTTGACGGGTGAGCATAGTGCCTCCTAAAACCGGTTCGCTCTCTTCATCGGAATACGCGGCGGAAGAATTGAGTAAGCCTGCTAAATGCGTGGGAATAACGGGAAATTCACGCTGTGATTAAATCAACGCCATTAACGAAATGATTGATTTTTTCAGGGCACTGATACATGTGTAACGGAGTGCATACGTCTTAAACGCTCAGAATGACTGAATATTAGGGCTTGAGAAAATATTAACGGGATAATTCCGCTTTTATCGCTCATTTTCATTTTTCAGGCTTTGTGAGAAGCGTAGAATCGCTTCGCATTGCAGGCATCGGTGTTATGAAATTCATCACTTCCAAATCAGTCAGGGGTCCAGCGTGATTCAATTCTACGGCTACAAAAACTGCAGCAGCTGCAAGTCTGCTGAAAAATTCCTCACCCAGAAAAAAATCCCTTACGCATTCATTGACGTGACCAGCACTCCGCCTTCGGCCAAAGAGCTGACCCGTTTTCATAAGATTTCCGGCCTCGAACTCAAAAAGTTCCTTAACACGAGTGGCGAGGTCTATCGCGAGATGGGACTCAAAGACAAACTCAGTTCTATGAGTGAAGCCGAGATCATAAAACTTCTTGCCAGTAACGGCCGCCTCATCAAGCGCCCCCTCATCGCGAGTGATGATCAGATCACGCTTGGATTCAAAGAAGAACATATGAAAGTCTGGACGACGAAATAAGCCGCTAGCAAAAGAGTCTGTACGCTGAAAAGCGGTCAGCCTTCGCTTGAATTCAGTCGGTGAACGTGAGATTTTGCGCAGAGCTATCGGAATAAATCGAGGAAACTGCATGAATAAGTCTACGCTTCACAAACTGATATGGTTTGCGGTCGCGGCTCTTGGTGCCGCTTGTCTGGGGGTTGTGGCCCTCTCACGCGGCGAGCCCATCAACGCCCTCTGGATCATTGCTGCCGCGTTTTGCGTCTACGCCATTGCCTATCGATTCTACAGTCGCTTTCTCTCTGAGAAGGTTCTCCAGATCGATCCCAAACGCCAGACTCCGGCTGTTCGTTTGAACGATGGGCTCGACTATGTACCCACTCAAAAATTCGTTCTCTTTGGCCACCACTTTGCCGCTATTGCCGGCGCAGGCCCGCTCGTCGGACCCGTTTTGGCAGCACAAATGGGCTATCTTCCAGGAACATTATGGATCCTCGCCGGCGTTGTGTTCGCTGGAGCCGTGCAGGATATGGTTGTCCTTTTCCTATCGACTAGACGTGACGGCAAATCCCTCGGCGAAATGGTTCGCATGGAACTCGGCGCTAAAGCCGGCGGCCTGGCTCTGATCGGTGTCCTCCTCATCATGATCATCATCCTTGCGGTGCTGGCTCTCGTCGTCGTCAAAGCCCTTGCCGAAAGCCCCTGGGGAACCTTCACCGTCTTTGCCACGATCCCAATCGCCATCTTCATGGGAATCTATGGCCGCTATATCCGTCCGGCCAAGATTGCCGAGATGTCGATCATCGGTTTTGTTCTGCTCATGGCCGCCCTGATCTTTGGTCAGAATATTTCGGAAAGCGCAGCGCTCGCGCCCTATTTCACCTTTACCGCGCCGCATCTGGCCCTCATTATCGTCGCCTATGGCTTCGTCGCATCGGTCATGCCTGTCTGGTTGCTTCTCGCGCCTCGGGACTATCTCTCCACCTTCCTTAAAATCGGTGCCATCGTCGCTCTTGCTGTCGGCATCGTTGTCGTCATGCCAGTACTTAAGATGCCGGCTCTCACTCAATTCGCGTCAGGCAACGGTCCGGTGTTCTCAGGCCATCTCTTCCCCTTTCTCTTCATCACAATCGCCTGTGGCTCAGTCTCCGGCTTTCACGCTCTGATAGCCTCAGGCACGACACCCAAGATGCTGATGAACGAAGACCAAACACGCTTCATCGGCTACGGATCCATGCTCACAGAATCTTTCGTCGCGATCATGGCTATGATTGCCGCCACATCGATCGAACCCGGCATCTACTTTGCGATGAACAGCCCAGCCGCACTGATCGGCACCGATCCAGCGGCAGTTGCAGCCACGATCAGCAGCTGGGGCTTTACGCTTACCCCTGACATGCTCACCCAAATGGCGAAAGATGTTGGCGAACACAGCATCATCTCACGCGCGGGTGGTGCCCCTACCCTCGCCGTGGGCATGGCCGAAATATTTTCCCGACTCGTCGGTGGTAAAGCCATGATGGGATTTTGGTATCACTTTGCGATCCTCTTCGAAGCGCTCTTCATTCTCACAGCCGTCGATGCCGGTACACGTGTCGCCCGCTTCATGATCCAGGATCTCGTCGGCACGGTGATTCCTGCCTTTCGCTCGACCCAGAGCATGGTGAATAACGTTATAGGCTCGGCGATCGCAGTCATCATGTGGGGCTATATCCTCTACATCGGAGTCCTCGATCCACTCGGCGGCATCAACACTCTCTGGCCTCTCTTCGGTATCTCGAACCAGATGCTAGCCGCAATTGCCCTCTGCCTTGGAACGGTTGTCCTCATCAAAATGAAAAGGGAGCGTTACGCTCTCTTCACCGCCCTGCCCGCAGTCTGGCTCCTCATTTGCACTCTGACAGCCGGCTATCAAAAGCTCTTTGATGAAAGCCCCACCATCAGCTTTCTCGCTCATGCGAAAAAATACAGCACGGCTCTCGAAGCGGGAACTATTCTACCGCCAGCCAAGACTCTCGATCAGATGGGTCAGATTATTTTTAACGATAGAATCGATGCCGCTCTCTGCGGGGCATTCATGTTCATCGTCGTAGGGATTGTCTTCTTTGGAATTCTCGAGGCGAAAAAGGCCTTGGCGAACCCGAAATTCACGGCAAAAGAAGGCCCATTTCTTGAGGAATCGCGTGTTTGATCAACTCAAAACCTTCTACCGCCTCTTAAAGCAAACGCTTCGCCTGATGATCGGTATCCCCGATTATCAGGTTTACCTCGAGCACTCGAAAACTCATCATCCGGAACTCCGGCCGATGAATGAGGAAGAATTCTTTCGCAATTCTCAAGCAAGGCGTTATGATTCTTCTAAGGCAGGACGCTGCTGCTAAAGGAGGAGAATCTATGCGGACAGGTTTGGAATGGATGAAGCGTGGCCTTTTGGGGCTCAGTGCCCTGAGCGTGAGCCTCGGCTTTGCCTGCTCGGACCTATCAGCAACGGAATGCCTGGGGCAGGCGCAGGGAGCCAAGGGCTACCTCGTTTATCTCCATGGGCTCGAACCCTTAAACGCACGTAGCAATGAAGAGCAGGAGAATCGCGGCGCTCTCGAGAGACTCGCCCGCGAATTCTCTTTACGCATCGCTCTTCCTAAGGCTTCGGTTTGCCCCATGAAGAAACTTTGCTGGGCCTCTAAAGATAAGAACGAAGTGCTCAAGACCTACATCTCGATCAAAAATCAGATTAAAAGTTGCTGGCCTGGCAACCAGCCCTACACAATCGTGGGTTTCTCGAATGGCGGCTACTACGCGTTCAAGCTCTACAAGGAACATCGCGATCCCTTGCTAAAACGTATCATTGCCTCTGGCAGCAGCGGAATCTGGGATCCAAATAAAGACAAGGCTAACAAGCTCACTCAATTTCATCTGATGATTGGGGATAAGGACATCACCCTACGGGACGCCAGCAAATTCGCAGAACGGTTTCGGGAGTCAGTCGACACCTTCACGCTTTTCCTCTTCAGTGGTGGCCATCGCCTCGACTACGACACGCTCTCCAAAGTCATGAAGCTGCCTCCGAAGTAAATTCGAAAGCAGCTTGTCATCAAACTCGAA
>SEDW01001297.1 GCA_004193325.1 Pseudomonadota bacterium
TTCAACTTTTTTCCCTTTTGGTGATCGAGACCCATGACGAATCCATTGCGTATCAATTTGAAGAACAGACTCACACTCGAAGATCTCGACGCCTATGCGAAGGGACAGATCGAGTCGGTGGAGCTTTGTTCGGATGGCGCCTTTAAAGAATGGATCGAAACCAATCATCACTTTCTTCTCAACCGAGTGAACGAAGGATGGCCCGTTTACGGAGCGACGACCGGATTTGGCTCCTCCTCGGCTTCGAGAATGGCTCTGTCGGAAACAGAGAGTCTGCAACAAAATCTTTTTCGTTATCATGGCTGCGGAGTAGGGCCAAATTTTGAGGAACGCGAGCTCGCGGCAATTCTACTTGTAAGGTTGAATTGTCTGGCCCAGGGTGCGTCCGGAGTCAGCTACGAGGTGCTTGAGCGCCTGCAGTTTATGCTGTCTGAGCGAATCTTTCCCATCATCCCGCAACGGGGTTCGGTCGGCGCCAGTGGCGATCTCACGCCCCTCTCCTACATCGCGGCCGCTCTCGCTGGTGAACGCGAGGTCCTTTGGAAAGGAAAAATTCTTTCGGCCAAAGATCTTTGGAATGAAGTCAATCTCAAGCCCTATCGCTTCAAGACTCGAGAAGCGTTATCGATCATGAACGGCACCTCGGTGATGACGGCCGTTGCCGGCCTGGCCTGGATACGTTTGCAAAAGCTCTATGAGCTGACTGCGATGGCTTCGGCAGCGATGGTCGAACTCTGGCAAGGTCCATGCGCGCCCTTTCTCCCGGAATTGCATCGGGTGAAGCCTCATCAGGGTCAGGGCGAAGCAGCGGCCGAAGTCTTGAGTTATCTCTTCGAACCCAGAGACAGGCTCCAGCATCGCGATCCTCGCAGCGCCGAGACTTTGATTCATGGAGCGGTGCAGGATCCCTATTCCATTCGCTGTGTGCCGCAGGTTCTCGGGGCTTTCAAAGACGCTCTCAATTGCACGCGCCTGTGGATCGAAACAGAAATGAATTCGGTCAATGACAATCCGGTCTTTCTCCATGAAGACAATGTGATTTTGAACGGCGGACATTTTTTAGGTCAGCATATGACCATGGCCTGCGA
>SEDW01000257.1 GCA_004193325.1 Pseudomonadota bacterium
AAGAGATCCATAATATCATTGACGAGATCATAGATTGAGAATTCGATTTCTTCCGTTTCCAGCTTGCCCGATTCAACCTTGGCCAGATCGAGGATGTCATCGATGATACGAGTCAGGGCCTTGCCGTTTCGAGAAATGGTATCGAGATAAGTCTTTCGCTCGATTTCGTCCAGATCATCATCTTTCAGAAGATCGGTATAGCCAAGGATGACCCCTAGCGGCGTCCTGATTTCATGACTCATGTTGGCGAGGAAAAAGCTCTTCGTCTGACTGGCCCGCTCTGCATTTTCCTTGGCAAGCCGAAGCTCTTCACCTGAACTCTTAGCTTCGCTGATGTCGACGGATGTTCCAAAGAAACGTAGCGGCTGCCCTTGATCGTCGTAGCTCACCTGGCCGTGAGCTTCGATCCAGACGATCTGCCCATCGGGTCTAATGATACGATACTGAATAAAATAGGGTTCGCGCGTGGCCACGACATGACCAATCGTATCCACAACCCGACTCAAGTCTTCCGGATGTATGCGCTGAAGAATAGCATCGAGCTGATGGTCGTCCTCTTTTTCGATTCCCCAGTCCTTGTACATTTGCTCGCTAAAGACGACACGACCCGAAGGAATGTTGAGGTCATAGAAACCGATGCGGCCCGTTTGAAGCGCCAAGCGAAGTTTGGACTCGCTTTCTTCCAGCTTCAGCCTGGCCTTAACCCGATCTGTGACATCGACAGCATGATCGTAGACACCGTAGGGTTTGCCTTCAGCGTCATTGATACGGAGATAGGTAAAGTCGTAATACCGATCTTCCAAGTCATCGCTACCAGTCTTGCCAATCTTGGCTAGAACTTCGTAACCAACGAGCGGCACGCCGGTACTTAGAACTTTCCTCAACATCTCGGGGAAATTCTGCTCGACTAGCTCGGGAAGAGCCTCCGCAATAGGTCCTTCCAGGAGACGATTTTCAAAAATTTTCTGATATTCGGGATTCACTTTTTCAAAGCGCAGTTCGCTTCCTTGCCAGAGAGCCATCGCCGCTGGAGAATCCTGAAAGATCGCCTCAAGCTTGTGTCTTTCAAGCTTGAACGCCTCTTCAGTGTTTTTACGTTCGGTAACGTCCATGTAGAACACGGCGAGGCCTTCGTTGCCCTTCGGATAAATCCGAAGAGCAACCCAGATCTTTTGGACTGCTAGAAATATTTCTATAGTGGAGGCAACTCTTGTTTCCATAACTTCTGCGAGCGTTTGGAAATAGAGGGACTGAGTAAGATCTTCGGAAGAGGAAAAAACATTGAAGAGATTTTTGCCAATTTGTTCCTGACGGCTCAAACCACTGAGACGTTCGTGAAAACTATTGACCCGAGTGATAATCCAATTACGATCCACGGAATAAAATCCCTCGTGCATCGTATCAAGCAGCTCCTCCAGGTCACGCTGAGCGTGAAACTCCGAATCCTCGGATTCGCTGGCAATTCGATCGCTTTTTAGATTCATTCCGGCCATGACTCACTTCGAATTTTGAAAGAACTCTTCGAAACTGGTCTCTCATAGATAAACCCAATGAATCAAACGTTAAGAACATTGAGAAACTCGTCTTCAAACGCAGATCGCCTCAGGCCTCCACCCTAGGCAGGCCATCATCCAAAATCCAAGCTAACGACCAAGAATATAGTCTTAGATATTAATTGCTTATGCCGATAGTCGATTTGACGGAATATTATGATCACTTCCGTTCCCATTCCGATTAATTATTTTGACGAAATTTGGAGGTCGCCGGTCTTGGTCGGTATTGCCCATAAAGGTCGATAAAAGCCCGACTGTGACAAGTCTTGACATGAATCAAAATACATAGGAGAAAGATTATGCCTTGGGTGACATAGCCCAAAAACGTTAGCCCGGTAAGATTTAGAATGGTGGTGCTCCATGTTTCCAACTTACATAGAACTTGAAGGCTTTAAGGAAACAGCCCGGCTCGGCAATATCAGTCGCGCGGCCCAAAGTCTCGGCATCTCCCAGCCATCATTAAGCCAGTCTCTAAAGAAACTCGAGGAGCGGGTCGGTTCAAAACTCTTTGTTCGAAGCAAATCCGGATCGGAGCTGACCGATGCCGGGCGAGCGGTTCTTGCCGAAGCCGATCAACTCCTGAATCTATGGAAGCGGGCCGTAAGCAGAGCGTCTCTGCACACGGAAGAATTCACCGGGAAAATCAGGGTTGGCTGCCATGTGAGTGTTGCCCAGTATGCATTGTCGCCTTTTGTGCGCTGCGTACACGAGGAATTCCCGAAAGTTCAAGTTGAACTTATTCATGATCTGTCCCGCCGCCTGGTTGATCAGGTCCTGCATAATGAACTTGATATGGCTATCGCGATCAACCCTTTCGAATCTCCCGAACTCGTCTTGCGCCAGCTCACCCACGATGAATTCACGCTCTTCGTCAATCGCAAATTGCATAGCCCCGAGGAGATCAACAATCTGCCTCTCTTCATCGATCCGAAGCTTCATCAGACGCAGACCATATTGAGATCGCTCTACGCCAAGGGCTATCGCTTTGAGAAGATCATCGAATCCTCAAGCCTCGATGTCTGCGCGGGTCTACTCCGTGACAACGTTGGCCTCAGCGTCCTGCCTGAGCGGGTGCAGAAACTTTATGCCTCGCATGCGGAGAGGGTGGAGGGCGCACCGACCTTTCACGATGAGATTAAACTCGTCTACAGGGTGGATCGCATCAACACGACCGCGGCCAAAACTTTTGTCCGTAGGATTGAAAAGGTTTTGAAGGAAGAACTTCAAAAAAATGACGATAATCACGAAATCGAATTCCATTGACTCGCCTGAGCATGAAGCTCTCGGCTGCCTTTGTAAGGATAGGATTCATCTTCGCTGCCTGCTCGGAAGAAAATTAAGATATAATACCGCATAAGCAATCTGGCATCAAAAGAGGTTTCTTCATGAAGTCTGGCTCCCTCATCCTTCTGAGCGCGATCTTAGCGGCTTGTGTCCCCCTCAAAAAGAAAAGCGAAGACCAACAAAAGGCTGCCTCCTCTCAGTCCGCTCTGGCAGGAAACGAATCGCTGGCAGTGACTAAGGTAGAAACCCCTGGCAATCCAGAACTGCTAGGCAGCTGGAGTGCCTGCGAGACGAGCGCCTCCGAAACGTTGAAGATTAGCGGCATCACGCACTATCAGATCCGTGACACCGAACATATGACAGTGACCTTTCGCTACTATTCCGACTCGGACTGCTCAGTCCCTTTCACTGAGGCAGACGGGGCGAAGGCTGTTAAAAACTGGGAACTTTTCTACAAGGAAAAGGCCGGCGATGATGTGAAGGACTACTACGCGAGTCTTGCCCTTGGCTTTACGCAGGAAACGACTTATAAAGCGAGCCCGGTAAAAAGCGGCGAGGTCGGGACCTTTGATCAGACGACCAATTTCGAAACGGCGTTTCTCTCGTACAAGATCAGCGAAGGCAAACTTTATCTGACCGACGCCTGCCTTCCTTCAGAGATCGTTGCAGCAAGTGAGACGAACTGCACAATCAAGGGCGAAACCGCGGAGAATCGCTCAACAGACTTTGCCGGCGTCGTTCCGTTCAAGCGTGACTGAGCGAGAGGCTTACCCAAAGAAAAAGCGGAATTGAATGCTCCGAAGAGCAATCAATTCCGCCCGGTCTAGAAGAGATCGGTCATGGCACCTGAGGGTGATAGCCCTGATCGACAAGCTCAAGAAAATTACAAACATAAGAATCACCGAGATGCGCCGTGACATGTTTTTTCACCTGAGTGAAAACATCCTTCACGTTGTCTGACTTCACAACCTCGGATTCGATCCCATTCAAAAAGTAGAGCTCGCTGTCATGCTCTGCAGGAACGCCCGTCCTCGATTGAAAGCCATCCTTATCCAGCTCCAACGTCCAGCCAGGCAGTGGCGCATAATTCATGCTTTCGACTGTCGCCCTCACCGCGTGACTCACAAGCGACTGATCCTTGGCAAACACATCTGCAAAAGCCTGAGCATTCGCGGCCGTCGGGGGCAGATGCGGCACCGGATCGTGGGCGTTCTCCATGCGATAAAAGCGATCACCAATCAAAGCATCTGCCGCATCCATCAAGGTGGCATCACCGATACGAGGCTCAGCGGCTGTATAAAGTCCGAGGATAGGATAGTTGAGTTGAGCGAGGCGCAGAGCGTGGAGAAACGCGAGCGATCCACCAAGGCTATGACCGACGATCACGAGAGGTTTGGGATCCTGGGCCTGGCGGAGGGCGAGTTCGTCTTTCACCATCGACCAGAGGAGCTTAAAAGCCAGCTTCATCCCTGTGTGACCTTTGCCAGGGAGCCCGACATCAGCATAGGATGAACTCACAGCGGTGGCATCAATGAGCCCTTCGTGAAGGCTATGGGTGCCTCGGAAGGCCAGAACTCTCACCTGATCATTTTCCGTGATATAGCCATAGGAGCCGAGAAGAATTTTGCCGACGAGTTTCGTATCCCGAAATCCCCAGGCTTTTAGATCGCTCTTGATGCGGGCATCGGTCCAGTTCTCGGCCACTGTTGCAGCGAGCAAAGCGAGGAAGGCATTACCTGTGGAATAAGGGGCTGAGGCATCAAACTCGTAGGAAGGAACAGTGGTTCCACAGGAAAGGTCAACGGCGGCATCCTTCGTGCTCCAGCTCGCAGCCAGGGCAATGGTCGAACTGAAGGCGAGACTTGAAACTAAGACAAAACCGATTCCAGCCTTAAAAAGTCGACGAGCTTGAGTTTGCCAAACGCTCATGAGGCCCCTTTTGCGCAAAGCTCCGCCTCACCCCCAGGCGCATGCCCCCAGAGCTTTCGACGAAAGGATTTGCTTCGTTTTTACGAGTTGATAATAAAATTTTTACAGAGTTTTGGCCGTTTGGCCATTTAATAATATTCACCCACACAGAAAGAAACGAGCTCGCCGCAACCGTCATTCCTGCACGACGATCTATTGAGCGGAATGGGATGCGATATCCACGAGCCTGCCTCGGCGAATTTTTGGGAGGAGTCGAAACGTCTTTTGAACATGAAAAGGCGGGCTTTTAGCTACGAAAGACTTTCATCTGGACATTCATTCCCAAACATCCTAGCTAAGAACAGAAGCATATTCCCCATCGCCAACAGGAGCCCATTGTGGAAAGACAACTCGGCGGTCTCGAGCGCCAGTTCCACCTGCAAAATCTGGTTGGGACCACACATATGTGTGGAACTCTCCGCTTGCAGGGCAGCTATGATGAACTGCGTCTTCGTCAGGCCTTCAAAGATATTTCAGAAGCTTACCCTCTACTCCGC
>SEDW01000012.1 GCA_004193325.1 Pseudomonadota bacterium
TTTTCCCATAAAAAAATCCCATCGGGCCGATATGACCCAATGGGATTTAATGTTTTCTTAGACGTTTAGATGCGATCGGTCATCAGCTTCGCGATCTGCTGGCTGAATCTCATCGGATCTTCAAGAGGAGAACCTTCAGCAAGCAAAGCTTGGTTGTAAAGGATCTCAGCCCATTCCTTCTGACGATCAGCGGAAAGTTCCTTCATACGGCCGAAGACCGCGTGCTTAGGATTAATTTCCATGATGCGCTTGGCCTTAGGCATCTCTTGTCCCATCGACGCCATCATGCGCTCAAGACGTGCTGAGGAATCGTAGGCACCGGAGACCAAACAAACTGGCGAATCGACGAGACGTTTGGAAATCTTAACTTCCTTAACCTTCTCCGAAACAGCGCCTTGGATCGTGGCAAGAAGGTCTTTAAATTCGACTTCCTTGTCTTTGATCTCTTTATCCTTCTCAGCTTTCTCGTCTTCACTGTCGAGGTCGAGACCTTCTTTCGTGATCGAGCGAAGCATCTTGTCGTCGAATTTATTGATCGACTGCATAACCCACTCATCAACCGGATCGGTGCAGTAAAGGATTTCAAAACCCTTTTCCTTGACCTTCTCGATGTATGGACTGGCTTTGAGCTGCTCCAGAGAATCGCCAGTGATGTAGTAGATCTCTTTCTGATCTTTCTTCATGCGCGTGACGTATTCAGCCAAAGACGTGAGCTTGTCGGATTCCGAAGTGTGGAATAGAGCCAGGTCCTGAATCTTATCTTTGTTGGAAAGATCATTCGCCATTCCCTCTTTCAAGGTCGGGCCGAAGTTCTTCCAGAACGTTTCGTACTTTTCACGATCGGTTTTGAGCATCGCTTCAAGATGCTTCAAGACTTTGGCCGTGACAGCTTTTTTGATCGCCTGAACCTGACGGTCCTTTTGCAGAATCTCACGCGACACATTGAGGGAAAGGTCCGAACTGTCGATCACACCGCGAAGGAAGCGGAGGTAGGTCGGCAGAAGATCTTCGGCATGTTCCATGATGAACACGCGATTGATGTAGAGCGAGAGGCCCCACTTGGTGTCACGGTAGTAGTAATCCTGAGGAACTGCGCCTGGGATAAACATCAGAGCGGTAAATTCCTGACTCCCTTCCGCACGGTAGTGGATACGATCGAAGGGTTTTTGCCAGTCGTGTCCGACATGACGATAGAACTCTTCGTAGTCTTCATCAGAAACTTCATTTGGCGAGCGAAGCCAGATTGCTTTTTGACTGTTGAGAGTTTCGTCCTCTTCAACCTTCTTCATCTGGCCTTCGATCTCTTTGCCTTCGGCATCAACTTCTGGCTCATCACGAGTCGTCAGCATGCGGATCGGCCACTACACCGAACTGCCCGATAAGCTCAGGACGTTCTGCCATTTCTTTAGTG
Source organism: Pseudomonadota bacterium (assembly GCA_004193325.1). Lineage (GTDB taxonomy): Bacteria > Bdellovibrionota_B > Oligoflexia > Oligoflexales > Oligoflexaceae > Oligoflexus. Next base: position 1,412 of record SEDW01000012.1, read on the forward strand.
TGTTTTAGGAATTCTTTAGTGCCGGAGCGCGCGATCGTACCGATGTTGGCGATGACTTCATCGAAAGTCATTCCGATTCCGTTATCGACGATCGTCAATGTGCGAGCTTCAGAATTCGCGATGAGACGAATATGTTTTTCGATATGGGGCTGCGTTGCATCCCATTCCGGATTTTGCAGCTCTTCGAAGCGAAGTTTGTCCAAAGCGTCCGACGCATTCGAGATCAACTCGCGAAGGAAAATTTCACGATGCGAATAAATGGAGTTGACCATGAGATCAAGGATTTGCTTGGCCTCGGTCTGAAATGATCTGGTTTCTTTTGTCATGTCTATCCTCTCATTGTCCCACGAAAAAACCACCCTAGCAGGATGGTGATGAATTTTCACCTGTCAAGCCTGGGTGGTTCGAGAAGATTTAAAATTGAGGATATTTTGGACGACTGTTTAAGAATCAGTCAGTGCTTCGGTTAGATTGGCATCGGACCGGCGAGCTCTAAGCGCCAGCTCCTCACGTTCGTCATCTTTCTTTAATTCCTCAATGACTTCGCCAATTCCAAGGAAGGAAAAGAGGCCCTGACGACGGCGATAGGGTTGCGTCTTGCTCTTATAGCTCGTCGCAATGACCTCAGGCCCGGTGATCAGCTTGTGAAGGGGACTTAGGGAGAACACTTTAGCCTGATGACTTTGGTTAGGGATTTCATGGGCTTCCATTTTAACTCCAATCAGCATTTGCAAAGCAACAACTCAGAATCGAACAGCCACTCGCCAGCATATTGCATAATCCAGGCCGAGGTTCAATCTGCTCTCTCGGGCGAAGCGCTTGACTGAATTTATCCTACAAAAATCGCTGTGAAAATTTGATGAGCCAGGAAGAACAGACTTCTTTTTGTCGAGCCTAGCCCACAATTGATCTCTCCTTGCTCAAATTCGCGGCTGTTCGTACCATGATCTATTGACGATCTCCTTGAGAGGGACCTTTCGTGGCGAAGATGAAGAAAAAACTCCGCAAAAAATACGACAAATTTTTTCACCGTCCCCCACCCGGCTCCAGCCCCGGCACGGTGATTGCCCCTTATGATCCAAATCCCACACGTCTTGTGAAAATGACCTACAACGCGGAGGATGTGCAGAGCCAGGTGCTCGATAGCGCTCAGGGGCTGAAAAGCGCTCTCCGGAACGACTCGGTGACTTGGATCAGTCTGCTCGGCATGCAGAACATTACGTTGATTCAGGAGCTCTGCCACGAGTTCGGAATTCACCGTTTAACCGTCGAGGACGTCTTAAATCAATACCAGCGCCCCAAGGTGGAATACTTCGACGAATATACGTACATCACCGTCCACGTGCCGAAGCCTGACTCCGATAGTGATGTGATCAGTATTCTCATGGGCGAAAACTTCATCATCACGATGCAGGACAGCGCGACTGATTATCTCGATGCGATTCGCAATCGCATCCTCAAAAAGGTCGGACAGATCCGCGGCAAAGATCGCTCTTATCTCTGTTACGCGATTATCGATACCGTAATCGATCTCTACTTCCCCTTGACGGAAAACTACGCCCAGCGAATCGAAGACGCGGAGAGCCACATCCTCCAGGCGTCCAAGCCGGTCGCCATCATCGATGTGTTTAGCATGCGATCCAAGGTGAATTTCTTCCACCGCATTCTCTGGTCGCACAATCAAATGATTTCACAATTGATTCACGATCCGGAGTCGCCTTTTCAGGAAGACAGTTTTGTCTATCTTCGAGACTGTTTCGATCACACGATGCAGATTCTTGAATTCCTCGAAAACCTTAAGGAGAATGCGAAAACCCTCATCGATTTGCACCTCTCACTTCAGGGCCATCGTTCGAACGAAATCATGAAAGTTCTCACGATTATCACCGCGACTTTCATTCCGATGACGTTTATCTCCGGACTTTATGGAATGAACTTCGATACGAGCTCACCGCACAACATGCCTGAGCTGCATTGGAAATACGGCTATCCCTTCGCGATCATGATGATGATTCTCGCAGGTGGATCGATGCTGATTTATTTCTACAGTCAGAGATGGTTCTCCAATCAAGCTCCCCTCGGGCAGTTTGATAAGGACGAAGATAAACCGAAGATCGCAGGGAATTAAGTTTTGTCGGAATCGCTGTCTTTCGCCGCTGGCAAAAGATGTTCCATCGCAATCTTGATGTAGGGATCAAGGCGATTGCTCTTACCGATCTGTCTCATGCCGAGCAGGAGACAAAGGGTTTGACCGAGTATTTCTCTCTTTTCAGAATTTTTGAGTTCCGCGCGAGGTTTGCACGACACCGAGATCTTGCGCGGAGCACGAAACCACACGCAGTCGTAACGCGAACCATTCACACAATAGATATGCACTTCTGGAAGCGGCGAGGAATCGTCCATGTTCACATGGATTTCGACCAACCCGCGTTCGTTGCCATACGACAGCCACTGCGGTGACTGATAGCTTCGACCGACCTTGTGTTTGGCGAGAGCCTTGAGACTCAGTCCCATGTCCATGAATGAAATATACCGGTGCAGAAAGAGCAGACTGAATGGGCTGCGAGCGTCGCAACTGAATCCCACACTCTCCTCGTCGAGGCTCGTGATGATCATCTGGGCTTTCTGCGTTTCACCCAAAATTGTAAGTTCGACTGGTGTCGACTGATGCACCTTGAGCCAGGACTGCACTTCGAGAAGGGCAGGACGTTCCACACGCATTCCACCGTAACTCAAATTCAGTACGCGCAACTTCGAACCGTGAATGTGGACAAAAGCGACGTCATTTTCCGCAAATACATGTCGGAAATAGCGGCGACGATAAGCTTCGCTTACCTTCTCCACCATATCGCCAAGCTTGGGCTGCAGGAGTTTTTCCTGAACCTGTAGCCTTACCTTTTGCCAAATCGTCAGTTGTTTCGGAAGCATCGCCATCCCGTCGAAGTAAACTTCAGCAGGATGGTCATCGGATTGCGTTACGCAGACTTTATCAAAAAACGGATCAGTTTAATGATTTCAAGTAATTGCAGGTAGTGTCGAAGAGCTGAGTGAGGTCGTGATAGGTCGTTTCAACTCTATCTGCGGGCCATTTCGTGTCGGGGGAAAAGCTTTCAAGGAGTTTCAGTTCGCTCGCGAGTGCCTGAGCGCCCATGTTGAGGCAACTGCCTTTGAAACGGTGAGCGACGCGACGAACGGATTCCACGTCCTGATCGCTGAGAGCCATTCTCAGTTCGATCAGTGATGATCGCCCATGCTCCTCAAAAATTCCAACCAGTTGAGGCATGAACGCCGGGCTGCGTGCGTAAGCCTTGAGGCTCTGAAGCACACTCATATCAACTAGGTTGAGAGATTTGTTGTTGAGATCGGACATTCTAAACTCCGTGACTGTGGCCAGTTCCAGTATCCAGTCGGTAGCGGAATGACAAGTAAAAGACAAGATCTTTCAAATGTCATTTGTAACCGTACTTTATTCCTTCCGCTGACCCGCTATGTTCACGCTACCACTCAAATTTCTGAAAGAGATAGCTCATTGATTTCCTAGCGTTGATCTTCCAGAAAGCATGATCATCAGTCAAGAAAAGCTTACGTTTCAAACCTGAGTTTTAAGGAAAATTTGATTTCCACTGAGTTTGGAGCAATTAAATGCGCCTCGGTTTAGCGCTTGTTCCGACGCTAAAACGTCGGTAAATAGCCTGCCTTGTGTACTTTTGTTAATTCTGCTCTAATGAGCCCGGCTTCGCTTTTGAGCGAACTTAGAGGAGGCCGAAGAGGCATGATAAATCTTTCGTCGAAACTGAACAGCTGGCGCGAAACCTTTGAAAATCGATTTACGGCGACTCAAAACGCACTCTATCCTGACGAACAAAGTTTGCATCAGGCTTGTCGCTACGCTTTAGCTGGCCAGGGCAAACGTATTCGCCCTCTCTTTGCAATGGCTGCGGCAGAGGCGGTTGGCGCTCGTCCCGAACAGGCACTGTCGGTTGCGGTTGCTGCAGAAATGATTCACACCTATAGCCTTGTCCATGATGATCTGCCCTGTATGGACGATGACGATATGCGCAGGGGACGTGCGACGACTCATATTATTTATGATGAAGCCACTGCTCTCCTCGCAGGCGATGCGCTGCTCACCGACGCCTTTCTCGTCATCTCCGGCGACGAGGAACTCTCCGCATCAGCAAGGACGAAAGCCGTGTCCCACCTGGCCCGCGCAGCTGGTGGCCGTGGCATGGTCAAAGGTCAGGCGCTCGACATGCACTGGACTGGTCGATCCGATTTTACTCGCGAAGATCTCGACAACATTCATATCAATAAGACTGGAGCACTCATTGCTGCGAGTTGCAGCATCGGTGCAATCGCCGCCGACGCGCAGGCGGAGGATATTCATATTCTCGAAAGTTTTGGTCGAGGCCTTGGCCTTGTTTTCCAGATCATCGATGATCTCCTGGACGGTGAGCAAGGCACAGGAAAATCGCTTGGCAAAGATGCCTTTGCAGGTAAGCTTACCTACTTGAGTCTGATGAGTCATGAAGAAGCAAAAGCCTATGCGAAGAAACTGACTGACGAAACGATTGCCGTTCTTTCTCCACTAGGACCGAAAGCCGACTCTCTACGCGAACTCGGGCTCGCTCTCCTGGAAAGAAAAATCTGATTGTCCGAATCGATCTCGGACGATCTGAAACTCTTTCTTTGCATGCCTTGACTCAAATCGTTTCCGACTTATCTTCCCAAAGCCTGAGCCTTCTCCCCCTTCCCCTTCTGTTTGTTCAAACGGGACCCGACCATTTGGATAAACTTGTCTTTATACATAAGTATGGTACTATTCAAATCCAATCCCGGCTCAGTAGAGGTAAACTCGATGAAGAAGCCCAGTTTAAAGTCCACGAAAGCCACGCCAGTCCTAGAGTCTGAAAATCTCGAAGTCACCGGCGCTGAAGAACATAACTTAAAAAACGTGTCCGTCAGTATTCCCAAAAAGAAGCTCGTGGTCTTCACTGGCGTATCGGGTTCCGGTAAATCAAGTCTCGCTTTCGATACGATCTTTGCTGAGGGTCAGCGCCGCTACGTCGAGTCTTTATCCTCCTATGCTCGGCAATTCCTTGGACAGATGGACAAGCCCAAGTACGATTCCATCCGCGGCCTGGCACCAACCATTTCTATCGAACAAAAGTCGGCAAGCAAAAACCCACGTTCGACCGTAGGCACGATTACTGAGGTCTATGACTATCTTCGTGTTCTCTACGCACGCATGGGAATCCAATACTGTTATAAATGTGGCAAGATCGTCGGACGAGGCGATGCAGCGAGCATGGTGCAGCAGTTGCTTGAGCAGGCTGATGGCTCCAAGATGGTTATCCTTGCTCCGATAATCGAACACCGTAAAGGTACCCATAAAGAAGTTGTTGAGATGCTTCAGTCTCAAGGCTACGAAAGGGCTCGCGTCAACGGCACGATCGTTAGACTCGAAGAGGTTCAGGATCTCGCCAAACACAAAAAGCACACGATCGAAGTCGTGATCGATCGCCTGGTGAAAAAGACTGGTAAAGAATTTCGTGTGCGGCTTACCGATTCTGTTGAGCAGGCTCTCAAACGAGGCCAAGGCTCACTTATTGTGCATACCGAAGGTTCTACCGATCTCAAGATGAGCGAAGAACGCAGCTGCTGCGGCGTCGCTTACCCCGAACTTGATCCTCCGCTATTTTCCTTCAACAGTCCCCAAGGCATGTGCCCAAGTTGTAACGGACTCGGTACGATTCTATCGATGGATCCGGACAAACTCATTCCCGATCCCTCGAAGTCGATTCGTGACGGAGCCATCGTTCCCTGGGCCAGTTATTTCAAATCGGGAAGTGTGGATAAGGAAGGCTCCTGGTCGAGCGAACGATTCGCGGCCATGGAGAAGAAGTGGGGCCTCGACTACGATAAACCCTGGTCCAAGATGAGTAAAAAACATCAGGACATTTTACTCCACGGCCCGAAAGACGATAAGAAACTTAAACTGAAGTGGACCGGTGCGAAGAGTTCCGGAACCTGGGAATTCGACTTTGAGGGCCTACTCAATTCGATGATGCGCCGTTATCTTTCAACCCAATCCGAGGGCATGAAAGAATGGTATCAGAAGTTCATGTCGACCCAGGCCTGTGAGACCTGTGAAGGAAAAAAACTCAAGCCGGAAGTCCTCGCTGTCCGCATCAAAGATTATTCGATCTATGACCTCTGTCATCTCTCGATCGAGGATGCGCAGAAATTTCTTTCGACACTCACACTGACGGAATCGCAGAAGATTATTGCCAAGGAGCTTTTGAAAGAAATCTCCAATCGCTTGAACTTTCTCGTCAACGTCGGCTTGAGTTATCTCACGCTCGATCGCCTCGGACCAACGCTATCTGGTGGCGAGGCGCAGCGTATACGTCTTGCCTCGCAGATCGGCTCGGAGTTGACCGGAGTACTCTACATTCTCGACGAGCCGTCGATCGGTCTCCATCAAAGGGATAACCAAAAACTCTTGTCGACGCTTCACCACCTGCGTGACCTCGGCAACTCTTTGATCGTTGTGGAACACGATCAGGAAACGATCGAAGCGGCCGATTGGATCGTCGACTTTGGACCCGGTGCGGGCGTGCAAGGCGGCGAAGTCGTTGCCAGCGGAACTTATCAGAACCTCCTGGCGAGCAAGAACTCGCTCACCGGCCAATATTTAAGCGGCCGGAAACAGATTTTGGCGCCAGTCACACGGCGCAAAATAGATCCGAAGCTGTCGATCAACATCGAAGGTGCGACGGCGAACAACCTGAAAAATATCGACGTCCGATTTCCGCTCAAAGTCTTTACAGCGGTCACTGGCGTATCGGGTGCTGGTAAGTCGACTCTGATCAATCAGATCCTCTATCCGGCGATTGCGAAAAAACTTCACGATGCCGATGTAGAAGTTGGCGCTCACAAGAGAATCACCGGTCTCGATCAGATCGACAAGATTATCAACATCGATCAGAAACCCATCGGCAGAACTCCGCGGAGTAACCCGGCGACCTACACCAAGGTCTTCGATCTCATCCGCGATTTCTACGCACTCCTGCCCGAATCTCAGGCACGCGGCTATACCAAAGGCCGTTTCAGCTTTAACGTCAAAGGCGGGCGCTGTGAGCCTTGTCAGGGTGATGGTTTCATCAAGGTGGAGATGCACTTTCTCGCGGACGTGTTCGTCCCTTGTGAGGCCTGCCAGGGTTCGCGCTTCAATGCGACGACCTGTGAAATCCTCTATAAGGGCCACTCGATTGCCGATGTCTTGGGCATGTCGATCAAGGAAGCACGCGAGCTCTTTAGCAAACACTCAAAGATCGTGACGATTCTCGACACTCTCATGGAAGTGGGATTGTCCTACATCAAACTCGGTCAGGCGGCGACGACGCTGTCAGGTGGAGAGGCGCAGCGTATTAAACTTGCGCGTGAGCTAGCCAAAAGAGACACGGGCAAGACACTCTACATCCTGGATGAGCCGACCACGGGCCTGCACTTCCATGATATCGCGCAGCTTCTCAACGTCTTGCAAAAGCTGGTGGACAACGGCAACAGCGTACTGGTCATCGAGCACAACCTCGATGTTATCAAATGTGCAGACTGGGTCGTGGATATCGGTCCCGAGGGTGGCAAGGCCGGCGGTAAGCTCGTCGCTGAGGGAACCCCCGAGCAAGTTGCCAAAGTTGGCGCCTCCTTTACCGGTCAGTATCTTAAAGACGTTTTAGTTAAAGAGACGCGTAAAAAGGCTTAAACTGCGATCTTAAGAGCAATAGCGATAGATCCAGAGGACGGGGACGGGTTAAACTTTCCCCGTTTCCTCTTTCTCCTCAACTCGGAGATCTATCTTATGGCTGTCTACGATACACACGCCCATGTGTTTCCAACCGTCCGCGAGCGCCTTCAGGATCAGCTGCCCAATGCTCTCATCAACAGCTTCGATGAATGGGTCGCCAAGACTTCGGTCCCGCCAGGCTTTGCAGCACTCAAGACCCATTGGATCAAATGGCTCCAGTCCGTAGAGGCCAAGGGCAAGACGATCGACATTGAAACGGTCGCCTCCTTTCAGTCACGCTTTCATCCCCAGATGTTCAAGGCCCTCGAGGGCCTTATATCCGCCGTCCTTGGACCGACTCAGGTACTCCAGGGCACGATCCCCAACCTCCTCGATTCGATGAGTAGGAACGGCATCGACAAGACCGTGATCATCGCCTCGGGTCAGTATGCAACCAATGAATGGGTCCTTGATCAGGCGGAGCTTCATCCCTCTTTAATTCCGGTCGTCAACCTCCCGCAGCTACCAGCAGCCAGCACGCTCGAGAGCTACACGGTGGAAATGGAGCGACTCGTCGCTCGTGGTGCACAGGGTTTTAAAATTCACACAAACTTCGATAATCTCCCTGGCGATCATCCCGCCTATCGCGCCTACTTTGAGATGGCCCGTAAGCATTCAAAATTTGTCATCCTCCACACGGGATGCTTCCATGTACCAGCCTACAAAAATTCTGCAGCCCCTTCGCTTCTCGAATTCGAGGGCTACTTTCAGGAGTACCCGGATGTAAAAGTGTGCCTGGCTCACATGAACCGCGATCATCCCGACGATGCTTGGACTTATATGAAGCGCTACGACCAGCTTTGGGCCGACACGAGCTGGCAGACGTCAGCCAATCTTCGTCAGGCGCAATCCGCAGTGGGTTGTGAACGTCTTCTCCTGGGATCAGATTGGCCCCTCCTTCATCAGAACCTTCAGGGCGATGCTCTGGATATTTTGAAGCAGGCTCTTAACGACGATCAGTTTCAAAAGATCACCGGTTCGAATGCCGAGATTTTTTTAGGAATTGCCTCAGCAAAATAAAACGCCTTTTTAAAAAAAAGGGACGCAAAAAAAAGGATCAACCCAGAGGCTGATCCTTTTCGAAATTCTTTTAAACTAACTAAGCTTATTCCGCCGTAAAGCGACTCATAATAAGCGCACGGTCTTTGCGCAGCTTGCGCTGCTCTTCGAGACTCGCCTTGCCGTCTTTGTTCTCGTCATAGCTCGCGATGACTTTCTCCCAGCCACCAATCAAAGCCTTTTTGAAATCAGACTTACTGAGCTTGCTCAGATCACTTGCCGAAGCTGTTTTAGCCAGAAGGTTTTGGATCTCGGATTCCGAGAGGTAGCCATCTTCGCCAGCAGCGGCTTTAAAGAGTTCTTCGGTGAATTCATGGCCCATCGCCGCTCCCGAGGCACCTTTCAGTTCCGGGATGAGCTTGATGCTGCCGAACTCATCGTAGCTGAGTTTCTGATCGCCGTCTTTGTCACCAAGCTTGATGAGAATGCGGCCCATAAGGTCCATGCGTCTTGGCTGAAGGTTCGCAGCAAAGTCGAAAGCTTCGACCTGACCATTACTACTCAATGCCAAACCACTGTCCGATAGTGATAACTGCGGGTTCGCCTTAGACGCTTTAAAGAGCGACTCGAGGTAGACTCCTGCGAAGTAAGCTTCATCAGGACCAACCACACCTTCCGAACTGTCACTTTCGTTGTTCGTAGGAACTGCTGCCGCTTCCGAAGATCCAGATGCCTTGGCCGTAACCTCGGTAACCGGTTGTGTCTCCTGGCAACCAAAGGCCATCCATGTCAAAAAGCTGAGATAAATTAGTTTCATTTCCCATACTCCTATAGCAATTACCTTTTCGGCCCCACTCCGCAGATGCTTAAGCCTTTTTCACAAACAATCTTTTTCTCGTGGAATTGCATAGACTTATAATGAGCAAAATACAACCAATTCCCTCAGCACCCCTGCCTTCAGCCCTTGAGCATTTCCTGGTTTTCCCAAACGTGGGTGCCGGGTTCATTCTCCTGTAATTTTCGAATGATGAAGCTCGACAGCTTATCGACCTCAATCGGCCGGTACTTGTCGAATGCTTTGGGGTAAAGGCCCTCAAAACGGCGATAGAGCCCCGCAGCGAGTTCTTCTCCCAGGCGAAAGTCCTGGCGATGACCTAGGAGGAGGGACGGCCTATAGATATGGAGCGAACGAAAACCAAGCGTCTTGATCTCGTTCTCAACCAGGCCTTTGATCCGAAGGTAATATTGTTTGGACGCCGCGTCGGCTCCGAGTGCCGTGAGGAGGTGAAAGTTCTCCACCCCGCGGGCCTTGGCAGCGACTGCAAAGCGCAAGGGAAGGTTGAGATCGATCTCTTCAAAGGCGGCACGGGTCTTGGCCTTTTTAATCGTGGTCCCGATCGCGCAAAAGGCGGTGTCAGCTTCAAGATCCACCATCTGTGAGGCCAGATCCTTCAAATCACTCACCCGCTCGGTTCCGCCGAGGAGATTCAATCGTCGTCGGGTGAAGGTGACGATTTCAGGAGGCGTCTTTTCGAGGAGTAACTTCGAATAGCAGGTACTGCCGACAAGGCCGCTGCTGCCAAGCATAAATAGTTTCATCTTCCGCTCCCAAACTTACTCGTAATCCAAGAGGAATCGAGTGACACGAGATATGACAGGTGAAGACTATCTTATCTCAGCTAACATTTGCTGTCTTGTCTCGCGTTCGTTGACGGAAAGGGGTGACTGCCATCGATGAGCTTTAGACATCAAGATAGGAAACGGATAGCATTAATCAAGGCGGCCAGATGATAAATAAAGATTGCCAAACCTAGCGTAAGACCAAAGCTCAAGCCTAGTCGCCGGACGCCGCTCGTAGTACCCTATTAGGATAGATACTTCCTAGGAGTGATATTATGCGCATGCTGAGCTCGTTGCTGATCGGTCTCGTAGGCCTGACAGCTTGCAAAACAGCCAACTTCAAGGGCGCCACCGGCGGCCGCGGCAAGGTTGAAAGTCCATCCACTATTAATTCTGTCGATACTGTGGAAAATCCCGTTGTGCCAGGCACAGGCGGGACTTCCACCTCCACGACCAATCCTGATGGCTCGACCACCACGACTACCATCACTCCAGATGGAACTGTCACGACGAGCACCAAGACTCCGGACGGCACCACCACCTCTGAGACGACTAAGCCTGACGGCTCAGTGACGACTGCCACGACTAAGCCCGATGGCTCCACGCAGACCGAGGGGAAGACTCCGGACGGAACCGTGACGACTGGAACCAAAACTCCAGATGGCACGACGACCACCGAAACAAAAAAACCGGACGGAACTGTAACGACCGAGACGAAGAAACCGGACGGCACAACCGTTGTCGTTACGAAAAATCCTGAAGGCACGACGACGACCGAAACGAAAAAACCGGACGGCAGCACAGTAGTCGTCACGAAAAATCCTGACGGAACCACAACAACGACCACAACCACCACCACCAAAGACGGTACAGTCGTAGTCGTTACGAAAAATCCTGACGGAACCACGACGACAACGACCACCACGACCAAGCCCGATGGCACTGTCACCATCATTACGAAAAACCCGGATGGAACGACCACAACTGTCACGAAGAACCCGGGCGGCACCACACCAGGCAAGGATCCAAACGAGCCGATCTTCGTTGAGTGTCCAGAGAATCCAAATCATATGTTGATCGGTAAACTCTACGATCTCCCGGCAAACAGTGACAAGGTTCCGACCTTCTCAGCGATCCAAAACCGTTACAAAAAAGAAGTCTGTATCAAACAACTCGATGTGGTGGATCGTGAGTTCACCCAAGGTTTCCCTGGTATCCCGGGCCTTATCGAATGGTTTGCCCTTGATATCAACTGGCGCGTGAATGTTCCGGAAGAAGGCGTTTACACTTTCTATATCAACTCCGATGACGGCAGCTTTCTCTACATCGACGGCACCCAGGTCATCAATAACGATGGTCTCCACCCGCACCAGGAAAAGCAGCAAACCGTTAAGATCTCGAAGGGCTGGCACAACTTTCACGTGACTTGGTACCAAGGCCCGCGTTACCGCATCGCACTTGAGCTCTTCTGGAAACGTCCAGGCGCACAGAATCGCGAGTACATCCCAACGAGCTACTTCGCACGTCCCAGTCGCTAATTTTTTCTAGATTAAAATATTGAAGGCTGAAGGAGTGATCCTTCAGCCTTCTTTCGTTTCAAGGGGTTTAACCTTGCTGCGGTTTTCTAAAGTTTTTGGGGTCGAGGTGATATTTTCTCGCCCTCAGTCCCATCACTCTTTCGGTGAGACCGAGGTCCCGGGCGGCCTTGGCCATGTTGCCCTTACTCGATTTCAAAGAGTCGAGGATGAGTTCCCGTTCCATCGATTCGAGCATCGTCTTCAAGTTGCTGCCTGACTCCACGCCAGTGCTTTCCGCAATCTGAAGACTGGGAGGAAGATGGTGACCACGGATCACGCCTTCATTGGTGAGCAGTACCGCACGTTCCACACAGTTCTCAAGCTCTCGAACGTTGCCGGGCCAGTGATAGCTCGTCAGCATATCGATCGCGGGTGTGGAGATACGGCGAATATTTTTATTATGAATCTTACGGTATTTCTCGATGAAAAAGTCCGTAATCGGCATGATGTCGGTTTTGCGCTCGCTCAATGGCGGAACATGCAAGGGAAAGACATTCAGGCGATAATAAAGATCCTGACGAAACTGATTGCTGTCGATCATTGCTTCAAGATCACGATTCGTCGCCGCGATGATGCGCACATCAGTCTTGATCGTCGACACGCCGCCGAGTCTTTCGAACTCGCGCTGCTGTATCACCCGAAGCAGCTTGATCTGCGTCGCCGGTGAGAGATCGCCGATTTCGTCAAGAAAGATCGTACCGCCGTGGGCAAGTTCGAATCGCCCTTTCTTCTGCGCATGGGCTCCGGTGAAGGCGCCTTTTTCATGACCGAAGAGTTCGCTCTCGAGCAGAGTCTCGGGAAGCGCTGCGCAATTTACCTTGATAAAGGGTTTGCTTCGACGACTGCTGTTCTTATGGAGAGCATCGGCGATCAGTTCCTTACCAACGCCACTCTCGCCGAGGATCAGGACTGTCGTGTCCGCGTCAGAGACCTGCTGCAGGAGCTCAAAGACATTCTCCATAGCCTTGGAGTTGCCGACAATGTGCGAGCGATCAAAGGGCAGTTTGCCGCTCACCACTGGCAAGGCGACAACACTCATCTCGTGGTCCGGGTAAAAGCGGTTGATCATCGCTGATTGAGCGATCATCGCGCAGAGGATGCCCAAAAAGGATTGCTCAGCCTTGGGATCAAAGCTGCCGTGACAAACTTTAACGGCAGTGAGTGTTCCCATTTTGCGCTCACCGAATTTGATCGGCTGCGAGAGAGCATAGAGCTGCAGCTGACGATCCAGCTGAAATGTACTGTGAAACCTTGTGCCATCGAACGTAGGGATAGGCAGCATCTTGGCCTTCCACGTGCGCAGAACATCCTGAATAGAGCTCTGCACCGCTTCGTCGACGAGTGGATCCTGATAGCGATCACTTCCTGCTGCACGGATCTCGCGGCCGATGTCGACCACGCCCTCAAGAAAATCGATGCGTCCCATGACCAGGTCGCAGTGTCGATCGAGCAGACCTAAAATCTCTTTGAGACCATCAACAAAGCCTGCGCTCTTCTCTAGATTCGCGGCCGCGGTTTTAAGAACGTCCACTTGACGGTCTTTTCGCGAACGCTCTTCGGAAGCTGTCTCAAACAAGATCGGAGCCGTTTGACTTCGAGGATTCATACTACCCTCCCATGAAGTGTCTGGATTCTTGTGTGTCGTTTTGTTGTGTTCGTACTGGGCTTTTCATTGAATTAGAGATTTTATAGCCCGAATCTACTCTGAGGCCCCAGCTCTAATTTAGAAAATTAGACATTTGCGACTGATTTTTCCTACCATTTGGTAGTTTCTTTAATCAAGGGAAGAATGTGAACATTCGTTTGCGCTATAGAGGCGCAATCTGGGGACAGTTTTTACTGGGGATTTAATGGGGGATTTGGCGCATCTCGGTCAAAAAAAGAGAGCTACACGAGGTAGCTCTTCTCAATCTTCGTCGCCGTCGTCTTCGATCAACTTTTCTTTGGGATAAAGAGACTTCTTGGTCTTCTTCAATTGTTTCCAAAGAACCTTCACTTGTTTGTAAGCTTCCTGCGGAGTGATCTTGCCGCCTGCTTCAAGGGCACAGACAATGCCGATACCGTTAGCAAAGGACTGCAGATTAACTTCCATGGTGTGATCTTTCGGATCACTGAGTTTTTCTTTTGGCATATTGAATCTCTTATTTAAGCGTCGGACATCACCATCTTAAACTAATATGAAGCGTCTCGCTATTTGTCTTCGCGTTTTCGGCAACGCGGAAACAAAAAAACGAGCCTGTTCCAATTCCCTGGAAATAGGCTCGATTCGATTGCAAATCAACTGAAACGAAATAGAGATCAGTTGGCGATTTGTAGGGAGCTAACGTTGTCTGAGTCTTTTTGTAAAGATTCAGCGCCCGCGAGATCCTGCAGAGCAGTTGCTGCTTTGCCGTAGAGTTTGTGAATCGCGCCCTGGTCTTTCTCTATAATAGGACGTGGCGGAAACCAACTCGATTGGCTGTTGAAACTGGTGAGCTGCTCACCTGTTCGCATTCTGCGCACGAGTTCACTGTTTCGGTCGGTCCGCAGGTTTCGGCTCCGAAGTTCAGTTACCTTTTTCATATCCATCCCCTTTTCTCTAAGCAAACTTGATAGAGGGGCTATCGGAATCCTTACCTCTTACTTGAGGGAGATATTAGTCAGCCCTATTTAATCCATAATTTTCAATGGGTTAACATAGGGCTGAAAAGAGTGGCTTAAAGACCGGCTTGGACGCCGATCAGAATGCTGGTGCTATTTTGATCGACATCCGAGAGACCTTGGATGTCTAAGTTACCGGCATCAGTGACTTTATCGAACTCGAGCTTGCGGTTACCCGATTCAAACTCAGCCATAATGCCTAAACGGAGTAGAAATTCATATTTAATACCCACGTGAAGCGCCGCGCCGGTTGGTTTATAAACGGCCTTTGGGCGGAAGCTTGTGCCCGTGATTGTTTCCATCTCGTATTTGCCGGCGATGGTGTAGCTCAACTTCGCGTAAGGCACGAGGCCTGCGAGTTCGAGTGGGAGCCATGCTTCGATTTCGAGATCGATATCAGTGCCATCGATTTTCGACACGCCGAATTTGGTAGATTCATCATCAAAGGTTGTTTGGGAAGCGGCGATACCAAAAGCCACCGGTACCAGTGGAATCGGATCAATGTGAGCGGCCGCACGGAGTTCAGTTCCAGTGGTAGTGTCGCTTGAACGGTTGTCAGCGCTCCATTTAGCCGTTCTCTTACCTGTCAGCACTTGCGCGTTGAAGAGAGCCCATGCAGGAGTTGAGACGGCAAAAGACGTAGCCAGCATAAACGGGAGAAGTCCACGATTCATAAAAAACCTCCGCACCCAAAAAAATGTTGTCCGTTCGTTCTACCATGAATAGGATTCAGCAACAAAGCTGGTTTTGCCAATGCTCAACCCAGGAAGGGGCCATCATCACGTGAGAGTTCTTCATATCGATACGGAGATGAGCTGGCGAGGCGGCGAAAATCAAATTCGATTGCTCATCGAAAACGCTCAAAATAGTGACTGGCAATGGTATCTCGCGGCACCACCAGAGAGCCAGGCGATCGAACGAATGAAATGCATCGCCCGCCCTCTGCCCGTTCCCATGCGCGGACTGGCGCAAATTTCAGCGGCCAGAAAAATTGCCAGTTTTTGCCGACAGAATAAAATTCAGCTGATCGACTGTCAGTCTTCCCGCGCGCATCAGCTCGGTCTCATGATTAAATTTTTGGTCCCCGAACTTAAGCTCGTCGTCCATCGCCGTGTCGATTATCCGCCAGGAAAGAGCTGGGGAAACCGCCTTAAATACATTAATCCTCGGATTGATCGCTACATCGCCATCTCATCGGCTATCGGCGATGTGCTGAAGACCTATGGTGTTCCCGCTTCCCAAATTGCTGTGGTCCGGAGTGCCGTCGACGCTGGCCCTTTTCAAAACCAGGATCGCCTGGCAGCTCGTCAATCTCTAGTTCAGGAGCTCGGGTTCAAGCCAGATGTTCCTATCATTGGCAATGTCGCTTACATCACCGAACAAAAAGGTCACGAGACCCTGGTCCGGGCGCTCGGCATTCTCAAGGCCAAAGGCGTGGCCTTTCAAGCTTTCATAGCGGGCGATGGGGATCTGCGGGAGCCGAACGAAAAGCTTGCGAAAGAACTCAATCTCGGCTCGGGTTCGCTAGCTTTCCTCGGCATTCGAAAGGATGTGCCGGCTCTCCTCGCCGCTTCCGACATCTTTGCCCTTTCGTCTAATGACGAAGGCCTCGGGACGAGTCTTCTCGATGCCGTGCATTCGGGCTGCACTCTGGTGGGAACCGCCGTCGGTGGAATTCCGGAAATCATTCATCATGAAAAAACCGGTCTCATCTCGCCTGCGAGAGACGGGGAAAGTTTTGCAAGAAATCTCGAAACCGTTCTGCTCAACCCTACCCTGCGTAAGGATTTGGCGAGCAGCGCCAAGGCTTTTGTCGACGAGGAATTCTCCCTCAAAAAGATGGTCGAGGGCAATTTGGAGAACTATCGCCAGTTGATTCACGGATAAGCGTGAATGAAATGGGAACAGGAAGCTGGTAGAATTTTCCCGTTGGTCTTCTAACGGGCTCTTGGTCAAACTTTGATCTTTGGCGAGCCGGCTCGTCAAATTCAAGACTTAGAGGAAGGCCCCTAGTCTCGACTTTCCTCCGGTCCTCAACTCCGCGGGCGAGGCTCCGATAGTCCCTTTGATAACCATCTATCGTGACAGGAGGTCCGTGATGGGTTTAAGATTTCGCACCCCATTAGGCAGCCTGCGCGAGCAGCGCCGCAAGGCAGAAGGCCTTCTTCCAACCCAAGGGTTGAAGACGACTCAACTGCGTTTTAGAAATACCGACCTTAGCCCGGAATCCATTTCCGTGGTCGAATCCGGCAAGCGCGAAAGCCTTATCGAACGACTCAGAACTGTTCTCGCGAGCGAACCCAATATCGAAAGCAGTCTCACAGAGTACCAGGTCATCCAGGACGAACTCTCCCGTATCAGTCATCA
This sequence comes from Pseudomonadota bacterium, assembly GCA_004193325.1. Lineage (GTDB taxonomy): Bacteria > Bdellovibrionota_B > Oligoflexia > Oligoflexales > Oligoflexaceae > Oligoflexus. Next base: position 18,464 of record SEDW01000012.1, read on the forward strand.
TCAACAGGTAAACCGTGGCGACAGCGCCAAGGCTTTAGGTGATCTTGATCTGCCACGGACGATGTTTTTTGATTCCGCTGCCCCCTTCCGCTACATCGTTATTGACGGCGGCAAGAACAGCCAGGATTTCTTCGAACCCATATCCCGACTCGAAAATGCACCGAACAATCTCGATGCTTATGTGTCCGCAGTCCGTGAATTTGACGAGCCCGCACCCCGTTCCATGCCGTTGACACTGCTTATCAGTGCCGATGCAGAAAAATCTGTAGTCGAAGCTAAGCCAAAAGCTGACCCATCACACGATGCGGCACAGCTGACCCAAAACAATGTGGCTTACTCTGCTCAGCCCAAAGAGCGAAGCATCCTCCCTAAATCCCTCGTTCTCAGTCTTCTTGACGACAAGTAATTCCCCGCGACATTTCCAATCAAAATCAATCTCAGCCTGATTCCACCTTGAGGAAATGTCCGTTCCGGACTATCTTTTCCCCTTCGATTGCCACCCAGAAATACGATCAGGAGTCGCACCTTGAACGAACTCGATCTCATGACCAAAATCGTCTCCCTATGTAAAAGACGCGGCTTTGTCTTTCAAAGCTCGGAAATATACGGCGGCCTTAAGTCAGCCTACGACTACGGCCCACTGGGCGTTGAACTCAAAAGAAACATCGCGGCTGCTTGGTGGCGCTCGATGGTTTACGAACGCGACGACGTTGTTGGTATCGATGCTTCGATCGTCATGCATCCCAAGGTTTGGGAAACTTCGGGTCACGTGTCGGGATTCTCGGATCCGCTCGTCGATTGCCTCAACTGTAAAGAACGCTTTCGCGGTGACAAGGCTCCTCAGATGGCGCCTGGCACTGAAGTCACTTATATCAAAGGCGGCAAAGCCAAAGGCGAGACACTCAAGGGCGTGGTCAACTCCCGTGGTTACGTCTGCCCTGTCTGCGGCTCTTCGGAATTAAGCGAAGAACGTCAGTTTAATGGCATGTTCCGGACTATCCTTGGACCGGTCGATCCAATGGATGAATTTTTCCGAGAGATCAAAGGCAAGGATCTTTCTGAAAAAGAGATGCGCGGCATCTACGAAGGCATCACCAAAAATTCTCTCGTCTATCTTCGCCCTGAAACTGCTCAGGCGATGTTTGTTCAGTTTTTGAATGTGCAGCAGACGACATCGATGAAAGTGCCTTTCGGTATCGCACAGCAGGGTAAATCCTTCCGTAACGAAATCACCGTTGAGCATTTCATCTTCCGTTCCTGCGAATTTGAGCAGATGGAAATGGAATTTTTCATCGAGCCGGGCACACAAGGTCAGTGGCTTAAATACTGGACCGACACGCGCATGGCCTGGTACGGAAAGTATTCGAATTCACCTTCGAACTTCCGTCTTCGCCAGCACGATCGTGATGAACTCGCCCATTACTCCGACGATTGTTTCGACGTCGAGTACATGTATCCATGGGGCTGGGGTGAGCTCGAGGGCGTCGCTTCCCGTACCGATTACGATCTCAAAAAACACGCTGCCGCGACTGGCGTGAAACTCAGTTACTTCGACCAAAACAAAGAAGATCCGGAAACAGGCAAGATGGGCTGGCGCTATGTGCCTTACGTCATCGAACCTGCTGCTGGTCTAACCCGTACGGTCCTCGCGCTCTTGCTCGATGCTTATACCGAAGAAAAAGGTGTGGATGCTGAAGGCAAAGAGAAATCACGTACTTTCCTCAAGCTGCACCCAAGCATCGCTCCAATCAAAGCGGCGATTCTGCCCCTTGTGAAGAAAGATGGTCAGCCGGAAAAAGCGGACGAAATTACCAAAGCTCTACGCGCCGCTGGTCTTAACGTGAGTTATGACGAGCAACAAAGCATCGGCAAGCGTTATGCAAAACATGATGAAGTCGGTACACCCTTCTGTATCACGGTCGATCCGGATACAATGAAGGACGACACCGTCACCGTTCGCTACCGCGACACTGCCGAGCAGCGCCGCATGCCGATCGCCGAAGCGATTGAAACGGTCATCAACAGCGTCCGTCATCCCTCTTAGGAGTTGAATTGTGAACAAAAGGCCTAATCCTCCTCCGGAGAACAAGAGTCGGCAGAGACGTAGAAGAAGGCCTGCCAACGCTCAGGGTGCGCCTAAGCCCGAAGTCGAAGTGATGAAGAAGAGCGCTCCCGTTCTGAAAAGCTACGGTGTGGTGTTCTACGAAACTCATATCCTGGCTAAAGAGGATCAGGAGCAGCTGAAAGCACTGAGCCCTCAGTTTGATCAGCTGAACATCGTCGTCAAGACCGAAGGCTCTATGGACGATCCGGAACTGACTATCCACGGCCGAGTCTATGCAGGCGAGGCCTGGCACTTGATTCACAAGCGCCGCGTGGACGATGGCTGGTATAACGAAAAGCACGAATAAGATATTCATATGTCATAAAGAAATGCCATTAAGGCCTCATCCTGAAAAGGTTTGAGGCCTCTACTTTTTTTGGGCTCTTAGCGGGTATAATGATTTTACGCAAAATCGAAAAGCCGATGAGGAGTCCCCGGATGAAACTGGAAATGGAGTTTCAAGGTTCAGAAATTTCTGAAATCAAGTCTCTGAAAACTGAGCTTGAAATTCGCTTCCGTCACGTGATGATTATCACCACGCCGGAGTCGAGTGCGAAACCCAAGAAGACCGGCGTCAGTGCAATCATCAGAATCGGCACGGCGAAATACAAAAAGTTGCCGAAAGAGGGCATCATCGAAGATGGCGAACTCTACGGAATTCCCAATAAAGCGTTGAACGGAAGAATCCCGGTGGACTTCACTATCGCCCGCGACTGTGAACTGGAACTCACTATCGATCACATCGATTATGTAATCACAGGAAAGAGTTTCATGATTAGCGTGGACATGGCTTGCCTGCCGGACGAACTTCGCCACTGATACTAGGGCGATGAGCGAACAAAAAAATAGCCGCGAAACGGATAGCGTTTCGCGGCTTTATTTTTATCTATATGAAAAAGATGAGCGCCTGTCGGTTCAATTCAACTGATAATCAAATCAGTTTGAATTCTTTAACTTCATTCTGAAGTTGGTGTCGACGATGCTTGGTTCGCTATTAAGGTAGACCTTAATGAACTCAGCTTTTTCCATTTCTTTACGGTTGTTCTCGATTTCGGCTGTCGCGCTGCCTTGGGCACCGATACGAGCGGAAATGCGGTGATACACTGCCGATTCAACAGAAACTTCTTCAGCACTGTTCAATCGCTCAAGAACTTCTGGATTCTCAAGTGCGTTGGTTCCACCAACACCGATGATTCCAGCGAATGATTGAGATTGAAAACTCATGAAAAACAAGACGGCAAGAACGATGCGGCGCAACATCTTTATACCCTTTCTAAGAAAGTGATCAGCGTTTTTTTCAGTCCATGAAACTTGACGATAGCACGGTTATATAGAGTCGGTCCCCAAAATACTTTGGATCTGTGAAGACCTCGACTAACCTTTTTTTCGCTTCCAGGATTGCCATGTTCGCGGCCTCTACACCTTCCTGATTCAGTCGATCCGAGAAGATACCGTAGTGGCTTCCGTAATCATTGACCTTATCGCGATCGTAGCACTGAATCGCGAGACTCATATGGTGCAGAACCTCTTCCTGGTTCGCAAAGCTTACATTCTTGATCTTAGTTCTAACCATGTCGTTCTGAATTTCAACCAGATCAGCAGCAGTTAAACGCTGGATCGCAAAGTCAGCCTGCTGGCCAAGCTTTTCATGCAAACGATCGAGGCTCACGCCCTGTCCACTTGCGAGATTGAAAACGATGAATTCTTCTTTGGTCAGAGTCTGAAGGAGGCCAGCCATGTTCAACATGCGGTAGCCGACTTCTTCCTGCTTCTTAAAGATCGGGGCGAAGTCCGGGAAATGACGGCAAAGGAACGAACGTCCCTGCTTATCATCGAGGATAACGGAAACCACCTGCATGACGGTTTCAAGGTTTGGCGTGAACTCCGCCTGCATAATCCGGCGAAGGGTCGGATAAGACACACCAGATAAGCGACTGAGAACACTTAAGTTCCCATT
>SEDW01001298.1 GCA_004193325.1 Pseudomonadota bacterium
CCGTGAATTCTGGAAAATGTGTGGATGTGGAAAATCATTCGAAAAAGAATGGCAGCAAGATTCAGCAGTGGGATTGCCACGATGCATTGAATCAACGCTGGGACCTCATCGACGTTCCCCAGTAACATTTAGATATTAAAATGTTGAGGCCATCGGTTCTTCAGGCCGGTGGCTTTTTCTTTGTCTTAATTTCTTGAACGTGAAGAGGTCTGCCTCTAAATAACTATAAAAGAACAGCCCCGAGCAGGAACTTGCTCGGGGCTGTTCTTCTTGAAGGAGATATCTAAGACTGTCGCTTCAAATGCTTGAGCAGGAGGCTAGAGATCAGTTCGGGAGCCTCGTCCATCAACCAGTGCGATAATCCATCGAGAATTTGAAACTGATAGGGACCGATCACATAATCGGAAGTCTTCTCCGCCGCAAACTTGCCGAGTGCGACGTCCTTTGACCCCCACACAAATAGCGTCGGCACGATGCTCTTCTCAGCTCTTCCATCATAAGCCCGATACCAATTTAAAGCAGTAGTCAGGCCTTTGCCTTGGTTCATCCTCAGGATATTCTTCTCGAGCGTCTGTATATCAACCTTGCCTTGATAAATCTTTCGGAAAAGTCGCCAATGATTGGCTTTCAGCATGCGTTCAGCCAGGTGAAAGGGCAAACGGAAGAGGAGGATGTAGAGAGATTTCTTCTGCTGATCGAAGTCCTCCATCCTCGCTTTGTGCAAGGCACCCGGATGAGGAGTGGACAGCGATGTAAGAGATATGAGGCGGCCTGGGGACTTTCCGGCTAAATGCCAGGCAACCATTCCTCCCCAGTCATGTCCCACGAGATGGAAACGTTGGGCCTTGAGTTGATCCGCGATATTGAGGATGTCCTGCACAAGATTATCAATGCTGTAGTCGCTGACCTCAGACGGTTTTGCGAGCTTCGAATAACCGCGCTGATCGACGGCCACAGCTCTGTAGCACTCTTTGGCTAGGCTGCTAAGAATCGGGCTCCAGACATCCGCGAACTGGGGGAAACCATGAAGGAGTATGACCAGTGGCCCGTCTTCCGGCCCATCCGTCAGAGCGGTGAAGGTTAGAC
>SEDW01001299.1 GCA_004193325.1 Pseudomonadota bacterium
AACAGGCTCTAACGATCGATGGGATCTGTAGGTCCGAACTCTGAACTTGAGTTATCAGGCTTTTTTGTGAGGAATCGATCGGAAGGCTTTAATTAATCAATCGATTAATTAAGATTGATCCATGTTAGCCTGAAAAGCAATAATTTTTTAATATCGAAAAGCCGCATTTATTTGAGTAAATAATTTATTCTCGAATAAAATTTCATGCGTCATAGCAATTGGCTCACATCCCGACTAGTCAAAAGCCCTACGGATTTCTGCAGATTCTCTGCAAAACTTACTTGGACGCGAGTTCCTTCGTAGCATCCGTGCGAACAGCTGGCATTTCAGGCAGCTGCTTTTTGGGACGAGGAAAGGATTTGGAGTAGGCGTAGGAATCACGGAACTGTTGAACAACGATAGGTGGTAGCATTTCCAGCGCTTCGCCACTCAAGGTCTGACGATACTTGCCAAGAAACTCCAATGCGTTTGAAGCAAGACGCTTAGTCTTCTTACTGATGTCGCTCTGGTACCCACTAGAACGTTTGTCATTCGACTGGTTGTGATAGCAGCCAACCCAACCTTCATCGCAGGTGTTATAGATTTCTTTGCTGTATTTCTCGACAAAGTAGGCGACCTGACGCTTGGGTGACAAAGCTTCCATCGGATTGCTATCGAATCCCTTGCCGTGCCAGTGCCAGTTAAACTGCATAACACCGATATCGACATTCATCTTGGGTGGATCTTTCCATTTGCTCTTCTTCTTCAAGCTCTTCAGGTAGGCAACTGCTGAGGGACCTTCTTTGATTGCGTAGTCTTTGCCTTTGTTTTCACGAATGATGACAAAGCGAAAGTTGGTCTCCTGCAAAGCGAGGAGCCATAGGATATCTGGATTGGAGGTGGCACACGCGGCTTTAGCAAACTCATCGAGATAAGCAGTTTCGCTCGTCTTGAAAGCTGGATTTGCCGACTTTGCTGTTTCAACGAATACCTTCTCACAAGGCTGCATCGCTTGGAACGCCGTGTATAAGATAATGCTCATGACTGTTGAAGACATTCGCGCACCCCATTTGTTCAGATAACTATGAGGTTGCAAGCTCCATGC
>SEDW01001300.1 GCA_004193325.1 Pseudomonadota bacterium
GGGAGGAGCGCGGTCGCGACACATATCTGATGAGGCCAGAGTTCTTTCAGTGTCTCGACGATAATGTAGTCGAGCGCACCTTTCGGTAGCCACAGTTCCTGAAGGAGGATGATATCGGCTTTGGAGGATTGAATGAAATCGGAAAGACTCTGCGCTACGTTAACTTTCTTAAATGCGCTCAGTCCCCAATGGATATTGTAGCTCAGAATATTTACCGTCATCAGCTGCGCTGCCTATATTGGGAGAATCGACGTCTCGACCAGCGAAAGATCACAAAGGTGATCAGACCAAGAATTGCTATTGTTAGGATCGAAGCAAATCCAGGCTCGCGGAACACATCCATAATGCTCTTCTGAAAGAGGACCAGCATGATTGTGCCTGGAGCCATTCCCAAGATCGTTGCCGCCAGAAAACGGAAGAATGGAATCTTACCCGACCCTGCTGCGAGGTTGATCAAAGAGCTCGGGGCGATGGGAAAGATACGAATGAAGAGAATTGTGAGGAACTGCCCTTTGCCGATGCGGTCTAAAATCTTCTGAGTTCGTTTGCCAAAGAAGCGTTCGAAGATGTAGCGCCCGAGAAAACGTCCTAGGGTATATCCCACACACACGTTCACAATCGTACCGATCAGGATTTCAAAAAATGCCCAGCCGGTTGTAAAGAAGCTCGCCGTGATAATGATGAGTAGATTGATGGGTATGAAGAAGATCGCGCCGATCCCAAAAACAATGGGCATAATGATCCGGGCATGAAGAGGATCAGCCATAGGAGTCAAGAGAAGGCTCTTGAGCGTCTCTTGCGCGCCCGCGGGGTCTTTTAAGAAAAAGTGCCAGATAAAACCTAAACCGACGGCAAAGACGACAGTTAAGCCAAGAAGAAAAGCACGAGGGGACACGCCGAGGCGCTTTGTTGCGAGCTCGGAAGCGAAACCCCATTGATCAAGAGCCATCTCGAGCTCTGTGGGCTTTTCCATATCAAGCCAGTTCATATCCTCGAGCTGCATCTTCTCGCTAACGTGATGGAGATGGAGCCTTGCGAGCTGTCGGTCCCGCTCGGGATCGCAAAGCGTGTCGACCGAGTGAAT
>SEDW01000258.1 GCA_004193325.1 Pseudomonadota bacterium
GTCGCTGTTTTGAGAAAGAATTCTCCGAGCTGGGTTCTTTGCATGCTGATGAGAACACCGCCGTGGTACTCGTAGGTCTCTCGTTTGAAGACAAGTGCATTCTTTGACAGCGAATCAAGCAGATGAGTGCAATAGGCACCGCTGATATGCGACCAGAAAAGTGCAGCAAGATCTTTGTGGGAAATGAGTTTATGGAGAATACTATGGAAAAAGCTTAATTCGTGGTGATAGAGCACCCATACACTCATACTCTGAACCCAACTCGGGCGGAGCGAGATGTTATGAATCAAATGCTGAATTTGCTCTGGGGTCATGTGTTCCAGAATATGTTTGGCATTGTAGGGATCTGCCATATAGCTTGCGAGAAACTCATACTTGTTGCTGCCGACACAAACCTTGAGAATTTCTGCAGAAAGCAAAATCTTTGCATAAGCCTCGAGGCAGTTGTCAACCATCCCCGCAGCGAAGAAGGAATCGCCAGCTTTTTTGTAAAAGTGATAGTCCGCGAGCGCAGCCTTCTCGTAGCTACGCCCAGCGCTATCGTGCTTATTGTCCATGGTAAAACATTCAGCAGCGCGATTGTGCTGATTGTTTCTCTCGTAAATGATCGCTGCACGATAGGGGACCTTCATGCGGATCAGGATTTGCGCAGCTTCCTCAATAAAACCATTGAATTCGAGAAGGTCGATTGCCTTTCTCTGAAAGTTGATACTTTCGAAGAGTTTGGATGCCTCTTTGAAGTTCTTTGCGGCTGCAAGATCTTCGGCCTGCTTGTGAACCAGCTTCTGTTGTGGAGTGAGCTGATCGTAAAGGTCAGTACGTCTGACGATCAGTGGCTCAGCCTTCGCAGGTGCCGCGCCGGCCCTGGCTTTGGACGCATGCTCCTGAACCCGAACCCTGTTTCGTAATTCCAAATAGGAAAGAACGAATTTTCTGACAAAAATATAAACGAATACAGCAATTACGATTGCTGCCGGAATTAGGTATTTACCGAGCGTGCTCATATCTAATGGCGGCAAACGCTTCACAATCTCTTCCTGCTCAAGTTGGTAGATCTAAGTATAGGCTAGTTTGCCTTTGGTGAGAATCCTAAAGCCCGACGATTGATCCTTGGGTTACAGCGGGGCACATTCGATTCGATCGCCTACAATCTTTCTCCCGACAATGAGAGACTTCACTTGATTGTCCGGCCAAATCAAAAAAGGCCTGTATCTGCTTCGTAATCTCTTTCCAAATGCGGCAGCAACAACCGAGATTTTTTTGCTTCCACTTCAAGGGCCCGGCAGCAAGCGCTGAGGGCTGTGATCGCTTCGTTCTCGCCAGAGTTTTTCATAATTCCGAGCTCTTTCCTCGACTTGTTGCTGACTCTAAAAATTCCTGGCTGCTCAGCCGATTGTTTTCTGCAACAGCGGCCGTTAACTGGCCGACAAACCTATAGAAAATTATTCGCAGGCTGACTGGCCAACCTTCATTTTTTTATTTCGAATCCGAAATAAAATGGATAAACGAGACTCATCTGGTTGAAAGTCTCAGCGATGAGCAATCAGAAAAATTTGAAAAGGATCTGTCATGAAGAAGTTTGAAAGCGCTGTAGTTTTGGAAACACTTGGTAACGTGATCACGGGTGGAATGATTATCTCGATGAGCCTCACTGCCATGACCGTGGCCTTTACCTTTGCCCTCTACGGCTTCCACTAAAAAACCAGCTCTTCTTTCGAAGGAGCTGGCCTTTCCTGAAAATTCATACACTTCAAATTGAAGCGAGTGTATGCCTCCCTCGACTATAACATTACGATTTTAACATAAAACCCAACGCATCCCCTTTACCAACGTCCGGCAGGTCTTGGTAAATGGATGCGGGTGCACCCATCGCCTGCATAATAGTTCGGTAAGCAACTGCGTTCGCTATACGTCCGTTGTTATCCGTGCTGCCTTGCGCCACCGCTCGTCCGCTCGCAATTTCCGGCACGTGATAACTGTAGGTATGAACGTTACCATCGGTTTTCGCGACCCGAATATCGCCGTAATATCCACCCTGAACGCGGCCGCCGGCGAGGATCATCGAGTTTTTGCCCTTGTCACCGTAGGAGTCGACATAAGGCTCCCTACCACCGTCCGTTGTATTGATAAAGATCATCGTGTCGTCCCAGAGATTTTTAGCCTTGAGATCGGCAATCAGGCGGGCGAGACACATTCCGACAATTTTGCCTTGGGCGGTCACCTCTTTTTTAGGCCGTCCCCCGTGAAGGTCATCAAATGAGAATTCCATTGCAACCGTGGTCACGGCATCGGCGGCGATCAGTTTCGAAGCCATCGCACATTGTTCCCAAAGGTGCATGCGGGGGGCTGTCGATGATTCCGGTGGTACGTTTTTTGACCAATAATCCTTTTCTTCAGCGGAAAGAGTCAGATCAAGAACCTGAAGGCCCTTCGCAGTTCTGGCGAGAAAACTATTTTGGTGCTCTTGATGACTCTTGATGGAATCTCCACTGTACTTCATCTGTTTCAAGTAGGAGGCATCAAGCTGCTTTAGGACTTGGCCAACGATTGTCGCTTCACTGCTCGACAAAGGGTCGACTGGTTTTGACTGAGCAAAACCCTGAATGAGCTGGTCCCGACTTTGAACTCTGAGAAAACCGTTGTCGGACAAATCAGCCGGGAAGTGGTAGACGCTATGTTTTTTGTCTGCTCGTCCCAAAAACTTCAGAGCCACCGCACGCGCCGTTGCATTGAGTTGACGAGCGACGTTCAAATGCACCAAGGCTGGAGTCGGCGAGCTACTATAGAAAAATTCGTCCCCACCCGCATCCGTCTGGTTCGCGTCATCGCCGAGCCACATCGCTTTCTTTCCTGGGCCTTCCTTAAAGCCTCGACCTGGCGAACGCATACCGTTAGCAGCTTCGTGACCATGAATTCCGCCGATGCATAGCTCAATCGTTTCCACAGCCGCAATATTGCCCACATGAGGCAAAATTTCCTTGGAATCGTCAGTGAGATAGATATTATTCGCGGCCTTAGTCAAAGTCTTTGGATCCTGATAGAGCGCACAGAGACGATTCTCTTCTTTTCCAACTTCACCCGATTCCGCACGCTTGAGATTGCTGCTCGTGGCGAGGCCCGGCGGCACGAGGAAGTGCATAAAATCCCATTGATCTCGAAGATTGATCTCAATGAAGTATTTGACTGGCGTGGACGCGGCCGCGGCGTAAGCCGTTCCGCTTCCGAGCAAGATGTCCGCCGCTTTCAAAATTCCCTGATGCCCATAGGCGGCAGCAAAGGGTGAGGCTGCGATCGCAGTCAGAAGGCGTCGACGAGTCAAAAGCGGCAGCTCATTCAAACCTTTATTTTTCATGGCTTTGCCACTCCCTCAGAGAATGCCTTGATGATGATCGGATCCGTGAGCACGGCTTGGTAAACATCAGCTACACTCGCCTTTTCCCCGCTCACTTCGTTGGCTAATTTTTCCATGACGTCTTTGGTAATCTTGTTTGAAGATTCGGAATCGAGATTGAATGCATGCGTGATCACCTGTTTGACGATGCATTGCATAAACACCGGATTGCTCGTCAACACTTTCATGCCCTCAGAAAGGTTTGGAGCCTTGGTGCCGAACATGTCTCCGGTTTCATCGGCGGAACGTTTGGGATCGATGAAGTGCGAAGCGAAGATGCCATCATCGGCACGGCCGAACTCCAACTTTGTCGACTGAATTCCTGTTGCTTCGGCTTTGTAGAGACCTTTGTCATCAAATTTAACGAAGAACTGGCTGTGAGCTGAAAACTGGCCGTGGCAGATATAACAGGCTGCGCCGTTGCCAAAACCTGTATTTTTACCTTCTGCATCTTCGGCGCTGACGATACGAAAGTTTTCAATCAATTCCTCTTTGGGAATGCGGGGCTGCAAAGCCTCGCTCATAGGGTAATGGGAACAAGCAAAGGATCCCATCATCGCGTTAGCGCGGCCCAGATTGAAACGACCGTTGTGCGCGACGAGATAACCTCGGGTACCGATGACTCCTGCCGAGAAAGGAGCTCCAGTATCGCATTCGATTTTTTTGCCTTTATCATCCACACAAAAATCGGCCGTGAGAATATCGATCAGTGGCAGCTTTTCCTTGACGATGTATTCCGCGAGGTTCCCTGGGAGATTGAAATTGATTCCATCACGGGTTCCGCTTGTTCCGATCATGATTTCAATGCGAGTGCGAAATGATTTTGCAAAAAAGGGATCAGCGAGCCAGCTCTTGATCAAATCAGGCAAGGCATCAGCGCCGCCGCTGTTCAATGTACTTCGTTCTTTGGCAGTCAGGGGACGGCCGGCGAGGCCTGAAGCCAATTGCCGGGCATAAGTTTGAGTGACGATAGGATCATTCACCTCAAGGGCTGCCAGAGTCTTGCTGCCTGAGGTAGGCTTCACATTATCGCCATACATTGTCCCCTCTGGAACTGTATGGGTCGTGAACTGAGGCTTTTCCACTGAGGAATTGTTACAGGCAAAGCCTGCAATCATTGCGCAGAGGATCAGGCTGAAGGATTGGAAGGGAAATTTCATAGTGAGATAAACTCCCCTGAACTCAGAACTGCTGTGCAAAGCACTCGAGCCCTTCGGTTGGCTGACCCTAGTTTCGTTTTGAGATCGTCGAGCATCGTCGTCTCAGCGCTGCTGATGCTGCGGCCGTAAGCATTTTCAATAAAGAGCTTCTCGCCGCCAGTCGCCTGTATTTGGGTGAGAAGCGCCGGTGTGCGGCAAGCCAAATCCACGATTTGGAGCCAGCTACTCATCTTATCGAGGGTCCATATGTTTTCGGGGAGTACGCCTGCAGCATGGTCATAGGAACCAAGAGATTGCGAGATTTTATTCGCCTGAACAATGGCAGCACTGCTATCGCTGCTAGATGTCACAACTTTGAGTTTGTTGATCAGAACGACAAAACTCTGCATGCGGACAGTGCCGCGTGATTCCACAACGCTGAGAGTCAGTTGATCATCAGGATCTGAACCGGCAGTAGGATTCGGATTTCCGTCGATGGTGCCTGGAGTCGCGCCCTCTTTACCACCCATATGGGGGCGGCCAGGACGCTGGTTGGTGCAACTCGCTAGGAGCAAGGTCGCAATCATGAGACGGATAAGCATAGCACCTCCTGTCCTCTTTTATCGGCAGGCAGGTCATGCTACTTAACGGGAAATGAATCGATCTCCTATATCTCTTTCTATTCAATGGCTTGGCAGGCAAAAGGCGGGCTCTTTTCAGCTAAAACTTTTCTGAGAAGAAGCCTTAGCTGAGGGA
>SEDW01000259.1 GCA_004193325.1 Pseudomonadota bacterium
CGAACAGATGACAGCCGCCACCTCAAAAGGATAATGCTCCTTCAAAAGATTCCGAAGACTTCTGCCCTGACCGGATACAGCCACCGCAATTTTAGTCTTGGGATTCAACATACGACCTCAAATTGACCTTTGCCGGTGAGTTTCAGTCCGTTCCAAAAGGAAGCAGCATCGACCGATTTGGAGCCGGCGTTTTTGAGGCGTTTGATTGCCAGAGGAGAATCTCCAGTGCCAACGATGATCGCTTTTTCTTTCTTGTCGAAATAAAATTCGCCCGGATTTAGTTGCTCCGAAATCGATGGGATCAGAGTCATCTCTTCTACAGTCACACGAAGCTTCTCGCGCTCAGTATAGCTCCCGGGCCAGGGTTGATAGGCACGAAACTCATTGACGATCGTCTTCGAGTCTTTCTTCCAGTCGATCGCCCCATCGGTCTTGGCGATTTTGCGGCAAAGCGTCACGCGACTTTCATCTTGAACATCCCCAACAAAACCTTGGTCGCGAAGTTTATCCAGTGCTTCGAAGAGAAGAGTGCTGCTCTCGGCGAAAAGCCTTGGAGTAAGGGCACCAGCGGTCTCGCTCGGATCGATGGGAAAGGTCTTTTGCAGGATAATATTTCCAGCATCCAGTGCCTTCACCGTGAAAAGAACGGTTACTCCGGTCGTCTCAAGGCCATCGAGCAGGGCTGCAGGGACAGGTATCGCTCCGCGGTAGGCCGGCAGGAGCGAGGGATGAATATTGATCGTCGCGCGTTTGGGAATGGCGAGAAATGCGTTTGAAAGGATCTGACCATAGGCAGCTGTGATGATCACATCGACGTTGAGATTTCTTAGCTCGTCGAGGAAAAGGGGATCGCTCGCCTTGATGGGTTGTAGACAGAGGAGGCCTTGCTCTTTGGCAAAGGCAGCGACGGGAGGATCAGTGAGCGTCTGTTTACGACCCGCTGGTTTGGCTGGCTGACTCACCACCGCTACCAGTTGGTCCCCGCTTTCCTGGCAGTGTTTAATCAGGGATTCAAGGGGTGCGATGACTTCGCTCGGTGAGCCCATATAGACTAAGCGCATGAGAAGACCTCTGATTTGGCCAAAAAAACAAGAAAAACCGCTCTGGATCCTCTCCAAAGCGGCTTCAGTATGCCATCGTCAGGTCTTTCAAACAATATGCGGGAATTGATTAATTCAGGGGGTTTTCTCGGGCATGCCTTTGCACTCTGCGAATTCTTTGCGAAGGGTCGTATTGATCTCTTTCAGCATCTCGTATTCTTTGGCTGAGCGAATACGCCCGTAGTACTCAGAGAGTTCCACTGATTTGTCCGGATTCATTAGCTGGAGAATGGTCGTCGTTTGTTTTTGTGGGATCCGATTGAAAAGTGAGACGACCAAATCTTTATCGAGCTTTTCGAAGACCGGTGCGGCTTTTTTCGCATCCATTTTCTGGTAGAACTCAACGAGTTTATCCAGGCGGTCTTTTTGAATTTCTTTTTCCTTTTGAATCGTCTGCTGGAAGAAGGTCATTTCCTCTTCAAGCTTTTTGAGTTTGCCATCGACCGATGCTTCGAGAGATTTGAGTTGATCCTCGCGAGCTTTGAGAACCTGAAGGCGGTTTTCGACCTGACTTTGTTTGCGTTCGAGCAGAGTCAGATAGCGGCCTACCTCGTCCTTTTTCAGGTTTTCGCTATCGATCTTGGGAAGGTTCAAGAGATCGTCGAGAAAACCCTTACGTTTGCCGCCGTCCACTGGTTCCGCTTCCGCCTCGGGAGCTGCTTCAGGTGCTGCTTCCTGCGCGACGACAGCTTTATCGCCAAGCCAGAACATTTTTTTATCGCCAAGAAAAATATAGGACAGCACCCCGATCTTCATCACGATGATGACAGGGATAGTGTAGCGAGTCAGAAGGTTACCCATGGAATTGGACATCACGATCCTCAGATTTTACGTCTCGCACTCTGGATAGCGAATTCGTCGAGTTGTTTTTGTTCGATCTTTTTCAGGTGTTCGTTGAGATCGACGGTATAGCGCTCGTCGAGCTTTTCGAGCATTTTTAAATTCTTGTAGGCGAGCTTGACGACCTGTTCCTGCACGCGCTCCTCAGCTTCCACTGCGCGCAAATCCAAAAGGCGTTTGTGCCAGAGAGATTTCGCGTGATCGACCGAGCGCTCAAGGGCATCCAGCATTTTTCGTTCGGGAGACTGACGCTCCTGATTCAGGCGGTCGATGCCTTTGATGTACATGTGCTGGCAGCGCATCAGCTCGTCTTTAGCTGCATTCTTTCGAATCTGTATCTCTTGCGCGATGTAGAGCTGCTGATCGAGTTGAAGGCGTCTGATCTTGATCAGAGGTTCGATCTTGTCGATCTTACGGGCAATGCTTGTCATTTATGAGGCTGCCCCATCAGGACACGGCGAAGACCGAGCGTGGCTTCGTCGACGGTACAGGACTCGCGAATGCCTTGTTTTAAAAAGGTCTCCATCGCCGGCATGAGGCGAATGGCTTCGTCGAGCTTAGGATTGGTACCAGGATGATAGGCACCGATCTGAATCATGTCGAGAGCACTGTTATAGGTACCCAGGAGCTCACGGAAGTAGTTGGTTTGCTGCCAGTGCTGAGGGGACACGATGTCACTCATGACTCGACTCGCGCTCGCGCCGATATCGATCGCCGGAAAGTGGCCTTTGACAGCGAGTTCGCGGGTAAGAACGATGTGACCATCGAGAATCGATCGCACAGCATCGGCAACCGGATCATTAAAGTCATCACCGTCGACGAGAACCGTATAGAGTCCACTGATCGGGCCGCGGCCTTTTTTCTGAGGACCTGCTCGCTCGAGAAGTTTTGGGAGTAGGGAAAAGACCGAAGGTGTGTAGCCCTTGGTGGTCGGCGGCTCGCCAACGGCGTTACCGATCTCACGCTGGGCCATGGCCACTCGAGTGAGACTGTCGACCATGAGCATGACGCTCTTACCCTGATGGGAGAAATATTCGGCGATGGTGGTCGCAAGCTTTGCGCCCCGTATACGCATCAAAGGCGATTGGTCGCCCGTTACGACGACGAGAACCGAACGAGCGAGGCCTTCTGCACCTAAATCGCGCTCGATGAATTCGCGAACCTCGCGACCTCGTTCACCGATCAGGGCGATAACGTTGACGTCGGCTTCACTCTTCTTTGAGATCATGCCCATCAGAACCGATTTACCTACACCCGAACCCGCCATGATACCGATCCGTTGGCCTTCACCAAAGGTCAGGAGCGAATCCATTGCACGAATACCGAGACCAAGAGCTTTATGAATACGTTCTCGCTCGATTGGGTTCGGGGCATCGCGGTCGATGCTATAGGTCGGTAGGTCCTCACGAATGAGGTTCTCGCCCGTGTCGAGGGTCACCATGAAAGGATCGATGATACGACCCAGAAGGTGATCGCCCAGCGGCACTTCGGCGAAGCTTTTTACCGGTTCAACTGTCGAACCTGGAGACACACCCTGAAGGTGGGAATAGGGAAGAAGAAGAACGCGTTCCTTACGAAAGCCGACGACTTCCGCAAGAATTTCCTCTTTACGCTCGTTGGCCTTGATGCTGACGATGCTACCGACGTGAGCGCCGGGAAGCGTCGCCTCGATAAGGGTACCCACAACGTCGGTAACCCGGCCTTTGCAGGACCAGGGAATCGAGTTGAAGGACGCTTTAAGCGAGGAGCCGCTTAGCTTTCGCATGCCAAGTGTGTCTTGCATTAACCAACCTTGTCTTTGTTCGATTCGAAGAGGTTAAGGTCTGCACCATCAAGAAGATCCTTGATGACTTTCGAGATATTGCCGTCGACCGAGGAGTGCTCGCCTTCGACGCGGAAGTTATAATCTTTCAGATTGTCGTCGGAACGGATACGCGCCTTGAGTTCATCGTTGCTCCAGGATTTCAGATCCTTCGCAACCTTGGTGCTTACAAAGATCTTGAACTCATCTTCATTCAAAGCTTCGTGCACAGCCCGTTCGATAAAACTGCCGAAAATTTCGGGACTCATCGCAAATTCTTTGTGAAGCATCGACTCTACGAAGTTTTTGCAGATCGTATAGAAATTGGTTTGAGCATGGTCAAGAATCGATTTTTGCATGCCTTCGAGGTTCTCGACGATGTTTGCAACTTCTTCGAGGATGGCCTGAACCTTGGAGCGAGACTCAAGCGTCGCGCGTTCTTCGCCAGACTGATATCCCTGGCGAAATCCGAGTTCCCGGGCTTCCTGACGAATCTGTTCGATCTCTTCATCGCTCAGACCACGCTCGGGAGTGCTGAACTGATTCGGCTGATTGTTTTGATTTTGAGAAGCATAAGGAACGAAATCGTCCTCCTCTTCTTCTTCGGGCTCTGGGTCCGCTACGTGCTGCACGGGGGGAGCAATCGGAGCGGCCATCACGGGGGCTGGTGCCGTTTCCCGTACCGGAGTCGAAATCGGCTCGGCATGGACACTCTTGTGTTCGAGTTCGCTCTCTCCCTCGCCCTCATCACTGTCTTTGGCGAAACGGCTCTCCATCGCAGCGAGGTCGTGTTCGTCCTGCTGAGCTTCTTCAGCTCGTGCTGCTTCGATTTCGAAGTCTTCGTCTTCATCGGTACGCATGTTGCGGCTCGATTGACGTTTGCGGAGGCGATGCCATTCTTCGGTGAAATCGAGAGGGCGGATGAGCATGCGTTCTTCCTGATTAGGAAAAACGGTCTCTATCTCGTGCGAGAGGCGGACGGTTTGCGCCAGTTCCTCTTTCACGTGGAGCTTTTCATGGATGATATTGGCGTTGGCATTGTCATGAAAGGTGATAGGCGTTTCACAGATATCAGCCAGGCTGAAATCGGAAATCGTCAGGACCTTATGAAGCGGGTCGCTCTTTTTGATGAAGCGACCGTTTCGTTTGGAATCGGTAGTGGCCATGATTTAAGCCCTTAGTCTTTAGTGCGAGGAGGCGTGAGGACTCAATAGGATGCGGAGAGCTTCAGTCGTACGAGCCGGTTCATTTTTGGCAAGGAAGAGTATCTGTTCCTGCGGCGTGAGCTTCTCGAAGGGAACATCCTCTTTGACCTGAACGTTCTGCGCGCTGGTCATCTCGAGATCAGGTTTAAAGTCCTCAATAATCTCTTCCTTCTTCTTACGCTCTGGGTCGTAGGACAGCCAGCGGAAGTAAGGACGAACGATGAAGGCGAAGAAGAATGCGAGGGCAAGTGCGACAACACCGGCGACTGCAAGAGAGGAGACGTATTTACGATCTTCCGATTGTTTCTCTTTGATGGCCTGAGCCTGATTCGC
>SEDW01000260.1 GCA_004193325.1 Pseudomonadota bacterium
TGGAATATGCCCTTCGGATAGCCGGGGGCTCAACAGTCCAAAGACACGAACTGCCGAAGCGTCCCCGCTCAAGTCTTGAACAGTTCGAACCCGCAGTGGTGGTTATTGCTAGTTCCACTGGCGGCCCACCTGTATTAGAAAGGATGTTTGAGGTTCTTCATGAAGGACTTCGGATTCCTATTTTAATCACCCAGCACATGCCTGAGTCCTTTACCAAGGATCTTGCGGCCCGTCTGGCTTCGGTAAGCCACAACCCAGTGAGGGAAGCGATCGATGGCGAAGAATTGAGGCCAGGTCAGGCATACCTCGCGCCCGGGAATTTTCACATGCGCCTTGTCAATGATGGGCGAAAGATAAAAATCGCACTCGACCAGGGGGATAAGCTCCACAGTGTTCGACCTGCTGCGGATTACCTCTTCAAGACTGCGGCCGAAATCTTTGGGGCCAACTGTATGGGCTTTGTTCTCACGGGAATGGGTGCGGATGCCGCTGAAGGCGCGCGTGCCATCAAAGATCTCGGTGGTCGCGTTATGATTCAAGACAAAGACTCTTCAGCGGTATGGGGAATGCCCGGGGCGGTTCACGCGCTAGGCGCCTTCGATTCGATGGGCGATATCTCTGCAGTTGCTGGCACCTTCGCGAAGATGGTGATGAGGAAGACGACATGAAACTCTTCGGGCAATTTCTCATCGACAAAGAAATTATCACGAAAGATGATTTCGTTGCTGCCATGATTATTCAGGCAGAATCTCTGCCGTCGCTTCCGCTGGCTGTTCACGAACTCAAGCTTTTTAACATCGATCATCAGGTCGCTGTGTTTGCCTACCAGGCAAGCCATTTTAAAGAATATCGAGTGGCTGCCGTGGAAATGGGGCTTTGGGATGCGGCCAATGTCGAGCATGCACTGGGGCGCTTTTTTCTATCGCGCCTCAAACCTCTGGGTGAAATCCTGGTCGAACAAGGCTGCATTACACTCAATCAACTCTCAGGCGCGCTCGAGCAGTACGTGGCTCTTGGCGATGACGTCTACGAACCGGAGAAAATCAAACCGGCGCCGGCTCTCCGCGTCGTCAAAGAAAACGATCAGACCTTTTCTGATCTCAATGTGCGAAAGATTAAAATTCCGTCGGCATCGGCCAACGACCGAAGCCTCTTCACGCTCTATTGCGGCCGTTTTGATGAAGCCTTCAAGGCGAGGCTTCTCAAGCATTTGCGCGCGCCTTCGGACACGGATAAGGGCAGCCTTCTCACGACCCTAAGGGCTCTCAAATACGCGGCTAACTTTATCATGGCCTTTAAAAGTGTGCTCCTTCTCGAAAGCCTGACTCTCGCCGTGGAACAGAAGACTCCGCGAGCTGCAGGGGACCAGGCCCTGGTGGAACGGGCTCTCATGTATTTATGGACTTTGCGAGCAGGACTTTCCAGCGGCGAGCACGAAATGGTCACGCTGTCGGTAGCCTCCCTCGATTCAAGAATTGAAGAGCTTTGTTTCATCATCAGCAGGATGGGCGATAAATCATGAAAACATCAAATGTCATCATCAAATTCTTTGCCGACTACGTTTCGTCACAGCTTGGAATCATCTATTCCGAGACCAATTACTACCAGCTTGAGACACGCCTGCAGGAAGTGGCGAAACTCATGAACCTTAACGATGCGGAGGAACTCTACGTCCTCGCCCAAAAGGGTTTTTCGCCTCAACTAAAAAATCTGCTCCTCGACTTTGCCACGAACAATGAAACTCTCTTCTTCCGTGATCCTCCGGCCTTTCAGGCAATCGAACGCGTGATTGAAGCTGAGTCTCACGAGCTTGTGAACCGAGTTCAGCCCTTCCGCGTCTGGAGCGCCGCTTGTAGCTTTGGCCAAGAGGTTTATTCTCTCGCCATGATCCTCGACCGGATGAGAAACCTTTTGCCAGCATCCGGCTACGAAATTGTCGCGACCGATGTCTCGAGCCGGGCACTCAAAGCCGCTGAAGAGGGTATCTATAGCGAAATGAATGTGGCCCGCGGCCTCGATTCCTTTCTGCGCGACCGACACTTTTTGCAGCAGACGACGAGCAATGGTGATATCGAGTGGAAGGTTCGTCCCGAACTTCGTCGGGGTATTCGTTTCCTCAATCAAAACCTTCTCGATTCCTTCGATGCCCTCGGCACCTTCGATCTTATTCTCTGCCGAAACGTTTTGATTTATCAGACGACCGATTCACGGAAAGACATCGTGAAAAAGATATTCAATCGCCTTCGCCCCGGCGGGACCTTTCTCCTTGGCTCTTCGGAAAGTCTCCTTGGGATTAGCGAAGACTTCGAAACGGATCGCTTCGAACGCGCTACTCTTTACCGACGCAAAGATCTATCAAAGGCAAGCTAATGGAACTCGAGGACGATTTCGATCTCAAGATTAAACAGGACTTCATCAGCGAAGCAATTGAAATGCTTGGCTGGGTCGAAGATCAATTCCTGGTCTTCGAGCAAAATCCCAAAGATTCAAAAGTGGTTGACGAGATTTTCCGCATGGCCCACACGGTCAAGGGTTCGGCGATGACCTGCGGCTTTACCCGCCTCGGCGAGTTCGCTCACGTCATGGAAACTCTTTTGGTGAAAATTCGCGAAGGGAAGCACCAGCCTGATTCCGAAACGGTTGATGTCCTCCTTCGTGCCAACGACACCTTGCGGGCCTATATAGAAATGTTAAGAACGGACTTTGACGCCGTCCTCGACACGACATCGATTACCGAAGATCTCATGTACTTCATCGGCGAAGACATCAAACCAAACGCAGCCCCTGCGCAGGCCTTTGGTTTTTTCGATGACGACGAGCCCGCTGCTGCCCCGGCCCCGGCTATAGCCCCTGAACCTGCCGCGACCCCGGCTTACACCCCGATAATTCCCTTGAGCGATCTGATCGTGGACAAACGTATCTCGCCTCCCGTGCAATTTGAGGCGCCCAAGGTCGAGAAGGAAGTGCCTAAGGATGAAAAAGATCCTCTCGAGGAACTGCGCATTCTCAACCTGAAAGCCTATCTGGACCTAGCCAGCGATCCCTCTCCGGAGGGCATCAAAAGCTGCCTGAAGACCCTGGAAGAGGCTTTGGCCCAACTCATCCTTCTGCGCCAGAGCTGAGCCAGCACGGGCCTTGGCGAACAGCAGGGCCGCAAAGCTTTTCTTTTTTCTAAGAAGGCTTCCCACCCCTTCGTGATATCTTATTAGCAATTATCGTTAGCCCCACT
Source organism: Pseudomonadota bacterium (assembly GCA_004193325.1). Taxonomy (GTDB): domain Bacteria; phylum Bdellovibrionota_B; class Oligoflexia; order Oligoflexales; family Oligoflexaceae; genus Oligoflexus. Next base: position 3,230 of record SEDW01000260.1, read on the forward strand.
CATTTATCAGGAGCCGCCCACAAGGCCTGCCTGTTAAAGGACTGCTATGAAACGTTTCGTTACCGTTTTCTTAGCTGGACTCCTATGGAGTTCTCCTTGCCTCCTCAGCGCAGCGGAAGCCTCGCTCCCCCTCTCAAACAGCGTGGATTGGAAGCTTTTCTTCAATCAGATCTTTGCTCTCGAACTGAGGAAAGAAATTCCTGACGAGGCCGAATATCAGGCTGCTCTCAAGAAATTCACAGCCTACAGCCCTATGAATTTCAACCAGATCATCGATGATGTTCTCAAAGCGGACAGTGCCTCAGACGCCTATGACAGACGACTTAAGATTTATGACAATGGGGATAACTATAAAAACATTTCAAAGCTGGACTTTTCGAAGTCGATTGCAAAATCCACCCGCGAACTCGCTCCGGTCAAGGCTTATCTTGAGACCATTCAGAAGCTGAGCAAGCGTAGTATCAAAAGCGGCGAGAATTTTTTTGACAGCGCTGAAGCTCAGAATTTTATTGAAGCGATTTCCACCTCCAAAAACGGCAAACAGGAAGTGGCTCTGGTAATGATTCCCGGGTATGCCGCGCATACTATCAAATTCGAGATCTTTCCCGAGATAATGGAAGATATGAATCGCCACTGGGGCCGGCCTCCCTCTCGCCCGATCCTCAGCGAAGGGAATGGCTTTGATATCACCTACGAGAACTACAAAGATTTCTACGGCCGTAGCGTCGAACGACAAAAAGGCTTTGATATCGTGCACCCCGCCGGCTGGGAAATGGGGAATACCATCGGCTTTAATGCCGAGACTGCCGATCTTATGTCGGATTGGATCAAAAATCTGCCGCCGAACTACGCGCAGAAGAAACTGATTCTCCTCGGCTATTCCAAAGGTGCCGGGATCGTCATGGAAATGCTTCAAAGACATCCCGAACTCCGCTCAAGGGTCCTCGGCGTGGTGAGTTACGCGGGTGTGATTCAAGGCACTCATATCGCGCGATTCGGCAGAAAAGAAATTGAAGCTGTTCTCGGCAACCGCAGCATTGAAGAATTTATCAAGAAGGTGAGAGCGCGAGGCGCCGGACAAACGATTCAAGACCTCGCGCCATTTCTCGCGAGCATGGATTTCAGCTTTTTGCAGTTGCCTGAGATTAAACGTATCCTCGAGATCTACGGCATCGAAACGAAGGATCTGGAATCACAAGCGGATCGTATCCTCGGTGGCCGTGAGGTCAAAGAGTTCGTCGATGGAATCGTCGATCTCTCACCCGATACCCGGACCGCCTGGAACATTCGTTTTCTCGACAATGGCCTGATGGATCCCGGAAGCTTTTTCTTTAACCTCACCGCAGTTGCCGATGTCAGCAATTGGGCCACGCGCTTAGCCAGTGACAACGTTCGAAGGCGCAACTTTAATCTACTCACGCCCGCTTTCAAAGCGGATGATAAAATTGATTGGCCGAACTTCAGCCTCGATGCCTGGTTTCTTTATATCTCCTCACTCAAAGGCTTTCGCCTCGCTCCAGGCGGTCTCTACGATGCTCAGGTGGATCTCGAGCATACAAAAACGCCCTGGATCGACAGAAACGCTCTTACAACAAGTTTAACGGCTGAAGAGATTCAAAAGCTCTGGGAGACCGAAGACATCCAGGCCAAACTCGTGGCCAACGGCATCAAAAGCCTTGAGCAGCTCAAGACTACTCCAAGGGCTCAACTGCTTCGGCCCGAGGCAATCGATCATATCCGCGCCTACGACCTGGGCGAGATCAAAGGGCATCACTGGAGCCTTTTTCATCAGGCCTTCCGCGCTCCGCCTGCCATCAGCAATGAATACGCGGTCTGGGATTTTCCCAGAAAAGCGTTCATGCGGGCCATGCTCCAGACCCTCGCTCTTTATAACCTCGTTGGCCAGGGTGAAAAATGAAAAGACTTAGCCTTCTCTCGCTCACTGCCCTCACTGCCCTATCCTGTAAGCACGATATCAGCCGCGACAGCAGTCAGACTCTGGCCGCCGACAATGAGAGGAAGAGTAGCGACGCAGCCAGCTCCATGACCGATGGCCTGCTACGCAACTCGGCAATTTCGGATCTTGGGGTTGAGAATCCGGTCGGCAAAGCCATGAAGACCGACAGCGTGTATTTTCAGATCTTAAGAATTGCTTCTATATTTGACTACGAACTTGCGCAAGGTTTAGGAGATCCGAAGGTCACGCCCTGCCTCCCCAAAGCCTTCGCTGTGCAGATCGGCAGCTTTTCGAAAGACTACTTGAACACAATGGCTCCGGCTTTTGCCGAAGATAGCAAAAAGCTGAAGGAGGTCGCGAAACTTATCAAAAGCGATCTCGGGGAATTTCAGGTCAAATCCTCGAAGGATCGCGAGGCGATTCTTCTCTGGCCACAAGGCTCGAATTATCCGGAAGCTTTGCAAAAAGCACTTCGCCAAGGGGTCCGGGAAAAGATCGATCAGTCGGCCGAGCGTCGCAATCAAAACGATGATCTCTCGCAAAAACTCGAAGGGATGGCTTCTACCTTCGCACCCCTTTACGTATCGATGACGAGTGATTTTGCCAGGGATTCGACGAGGACTTTTATCG
>SEDW01000261.1 GCA_004193325.1 Pseudomonadota bacterium
GCATTGTACTCGATGATCTGGCGGCCGCTTGCTCCCAGATTCTTTTCGTGGCCTTGCCAGTTGGTCATAATAAAGTTGCCGTTTGGCATCATGAAAAAGGCACCGGAATAATTTGGCTTCACGTCATTGGCTTCGGGAGTGCTCGGACCACCGATCGTTTTCTTCAGCTTGGCATTCTTGTCGAAGAAGAGAAGAGTCTTACCGTGACCACTCGCCACGATCGTTTCACCGGACGGTTGACGAAGAGCCATGTGAGCTGGCCAGTCGTTGTTTTCCGCGCGCCAGATTTCTTTGCCATCTTTGGTCATTTCCAGCATGAAATCTTTCTGCCCGGCTCCCGCTTTACCGACAAGAAACGTACCGGCCAGAGTTCGGCGAACCATACGGCCACCGGTCACGCCTTTGAAGACATATTTATTGATGATTTTCTTCGTGGAATCAGTCTCAAGCACGACGGTTGAATTGGATTCGCCGTTTAGGTTCTCGCCCATCACTAGGGTGTTGCCGTTGGCCAGACGTTGAACCGCTCCTACCGCTCCAAAGCCAACAACTGATTTGAGAATCTTGCCCGTTGCGATATTGACTTCGTGGTAACCGCCGCCGTTATCAAGGGTACCGACGAGGAGTTTGCCATCACCGATGAGCTGAAGATCGCGGACACCGAAAGGAATGTCGAGATCCCAGTCTTTCGAGGGATCATCGAGGTTGACGAGAAGGATTTTCCGAAGGGGTTCATCCGCCAGGATAAAAACATGCGGATGGCATTTTTCAGATTGATCGGTACATGGCACGAATTTTGGCGTTTCCACTACCGGATCGATCGGCGGATCGACCTTATCGGGCTGAGACACAGGAATGTTGGTCTCGGGATCGGTTCCAGTCTCCGGCTCATCTTTATCGCCCGGACTGCCGTCGTCCGTGTCGACTTCAGGGACTACGGTTTCGCCTTTGGCATCAGCCGAACCCTTCATGTCGAGGAGTGCCGGTGGCTTGCTGCAGGAAAGATCAAGGCACAAAGCCGAAAGAAGCATCAGAGACAGGGGTAAGCCCTTGGAACCTGCTAGAAATATCTTAGGCCCGCTTACTTTACTCATGAATTCTTCCATTCTTACGCAGAGTGCAGTTCCGTGAAACCGTATGCTTCTCTTATCGGTAAGGAATAGGGAGCTCTGAACCTTTTATTCACGTGAACGATATAGATTGTAATTTCAGTGACTTAGCTGGCAAGTCCTCGGTAAATTGGACGGTTTGAATTTGCGATTTTTTAAAGTTAATAGCCTGCCCCTGTCGATAAAAGCAGGGTACAAGCTTTGGGTCTTAACGAATGGTAGAAAACTTAGAAACCATGGCCGACAACAAAGCCAAACGCGCTTCGTCATTCTCGGCTTGTGGGAAAGCCTTCTTTGCCAAATCACTTTTTGCAGTACGGGCCAAAATCAAACTTTGTTCGTCGGCAGAAATATCCGCCCCACTAGCCAAAGAGCGAGCATAAAAAGCTTCATACAAATCTTGAGCCTGACGACCAACCTCAGACGAATTTGCGAGCTCCACGGCAAACTTCTGTTGCACAAGCTTATAAGAAACATCAGCCAGGTAAGCCGACAGATAAATTTGCGAGGTCGCAAGTGGATACTGTGCGGCGTTTAGCGATGCATTTGCTTCGATAAGAAGGCTTTTCGCAAGACTGGCTGAATTCTGTAGAACCGAAGAAGCCTGCGCACCCAGCGCCGCGTTATCGAGTTGCTGAGTCGACCAAGCAAGCGACTTGGCGATAGGATAAAGTTTCTTCCAAAACGGTTTCGCTGTTTCGCTGTCCAAACCTGCATTGGCTAAAACCGAATCCAGGTCGTCCGGCAGAGCACCGCTTGCTAAACCGCCACCTGTAAGAGCCCCGCCTGCTACACCAGTTGGAGGCACGATAGGGATAGGAGTGATTTCGTCAGCAGGTGGTGGCACAGGACCTGGATCACATGGACTCGTGGGTCCACCCGCTCCTCCCGCTGGCCCTCCTATGAGAGACGCACCCACGACGCCAGTAGGAGGAATGATTGGTGTGCCTGCCAACTCGCAAGGAGGGCCGCCTGGTGACGGTGTCCCACCGGTATCGGAGCCGCCTCCCAAACCTTCGCCCATAAGACAAAGGAATGTTGAGCAACCAACGAGTTGCTGAAGTTTTTCGGTGGTGACGGATGAAGTTTCGACACTGCAGGATTTACTCAGACTGGCTTGAGAGGAAGACTGGCAAGTCTCGAGTGTGCTTTTCGTCAAATCATCACATTGAGCTTTTGCCTCGGCCTTCGTAATATTCACCCATTGGACAGATTGCGAAAACTGGGTGTCCCACAAATCACCTTCCGGCATAGGAACATCAAAACGAATTTCACACTGATAAATATGATCGACACAACCGTTCGGGAATACGCTCTCGCCAATCGGTGTAGCTGGACAACGATCGATTATGTCCTCGACTCCATCTTTGTCCGAATCCAAATCAGGACAACCAAAGGAATTTACGCTTTCGCCATCAGGTGTAGAGTCGCAGCGATCGATGAGATTGGAAACGGAGTCGCCATCACTATCGTTGGCCGTCGGTTGGCCAGCGAGTTTCGAGTTCAGGTCTGAACTGGAATTGCAGGAAACCGCAAAGAAGACGGCCACTGTGAAACTGAGAAAATAATTCATCGATGATAATCCTAAAAGACCGGCAAACAGGTCTTTCGGGATTAAAGATTCTCAGGAAAAAAGTCCAGGGAAATGGTGAAATCTTCCTCTTTTTCCGCCTTTTTGCCCATAACTTTCTTAAATACCGGCTTGCGCGCCAACCAGAAACGCCGCGCTTCCCTGATCGACGTCATTGAAAGTTGCGCCGGCCGCGTTTTCAGACTTGTCAAAATCCATTTTACGGCGACCAAATTCCACCTGAGCCATGCCCCCCACCAAACGAGGAAGGAACTCATATTTCACCCACCCTCGCCCGTGCCGCAGTCGATGCAGACCTAACGGAGAGAGTCATCGCAATCGTCAACGCCAATTACCGAGGCGCCAGTGCTTATCCAGAAGTCATTCGTGCATTCGCAGTGGCTTTACAAAAAGCGGAAACTCCGCGCATGAAGCCACTGAGCTTTATCAGAAGCGAAGGTTCTAAAGGCGGCGAAGTTTTTGAGCGCTATGGGTCAATCGAATTCAGCGTTACTGCTTACGTTATTGAAATTGATGCCAATCGCAAACTCGAACTCCTCTAGCAATAATTATCTATTTGAATAAACCAAGAGCTGATGTCATCCCTGACATAAGCTCTTTTCTATTTCATACTCAAAAATAGGATTGATACCCGCTAAGCATCATTGATGATACCCAAATCGCAATTATCTTTGTTAACCTTTTATGTGACACTGGGATTTACATGCTCAGAGGAGAATTCAAATGGACGAGTCCATAATTACAACTTACTTCGGTGAAGCCCATGCACCTTTCTACGACGAACGCTGGAGACGAATGTCGTCGATAAACGAACTCCTTCATTTTCTCATGCGCGCGATCCTGAGTGAACTGCCAAAAAATGCGCGCATCCTCTGCGTCGGTGCTGGGACAGGTGCAGAAATCCTCGCCTTGGCTGCAATCTATCCCACTTGGCAATTTGTGGCCGTTGAACCTTCGCTGGCAATGCTCGACGTTTGTCGGGCAAAAGCTATCGCTGCTGGAATAGCCGATCGCTGTGAGTTTCATGGCGGTTTCCTCCAGACGCTTACGCCTTCGGAACCTTTTGATGCCGCGACCGCTATTCTGGTTTCACAGTTTATAATGAACAGAGACGAGCGTAAACAATTCTTCCAGGACATTGGCAAACGGCTTAGGCCTAAAGCTTTCATGATCAATGCCGACCTCGCATCAGATCTCAACGAAACCGAATACGAAGATTTGGTGCAGGCCTGGTTAGCAACTCAATCTGACGTCAAGCCTGTTGGACCCTCAACAGTTAGCTGTCCAGCCTGGAAAACCACCGTTGCTGTGTCAGAACCTGCAGAGATAGAGGCCATCGTAAAAGCCGCAGGATTCACTTCCCCTGTACGTTTCTATCAGGCTCTCTTCATCCATGCCTGGTACAGTCGATGGCGAGCAGAATGATCGCGAATTTAAGCGCGAAAAAAGCCGAAGTCAGCGATGACTTCAGCTTTTAGTTCATTCAAACTTATACTTATATGCAACTATATAGGATCCGTTGGCCGCCCCAAGGGGATTCCAATAATCTTTGATCCTGCAGATCGGAGAAAGTAGAACTCGCGCCATACGAATTTATCGTAATCTTTTGCCAGTTCATTGCTGTTAACTTGAACTTCAGCGATCCCAGCTTTCCTTTGATATTACGATCCGATAACCTTCTAAATCTTCGAAGGTTATTCCATTTTCATTCCAGTAAGGATTAATCGCATCTTTCTGAATGAAACCGGCATCGCTCATGCGTCTCACTGTTTTTTCCCATTCCAAAGGATTAGGTACATAAAAAACCAGCAAGTTGTCCTTTGAGTTGGATCTTGGAGCACTCTCGCCATGACGATAGGTGAATTCGAGATGAAATCGAGAATGCTTATTGCCGATCATCACACCATCAAAGCCCGCGTGATTAGAAAAACGCCCAAGAATCTCCATCTCGAGCCCTAGCTGGTACATGGTAGAAATCTGTTCGAGGAAGCTGGTTTCTCTCGCGATTCTAAGAATTGATTCCATTTTGGTTTCCTTTACCAACAAGAATAATATTTTTCTATCATTTATAGATTTTTGCACATGCAGCAATACATATAATCACTGAATCGCGGTAGCGACAGCAAAAGAGAAAAACCTCAGTTTCTGGGAAGTGGAGTTATCGACCCTACTTGATTGTATGTTCAAGTCTATTAGGATTCGGCATATTGTAAAGATGTAAGCTACTGACAATCCCAAAGCCGACATTAAGGAGGACCCTATGCTACCAGAATTCTCCCTCGACTTTCATCCCGTGATCAAAGCGTCAGAACACTACGAAGTCCTGGATTTCAGCCTGTCGCGAGAGGGTCGCCCCAGTCCGAAATCCTCCTTCACCATTGGGCGATACAATGAAAAACGCATCGGCCTCTACACGCATGAACTCTTTGCGGGAGGCAGGGATAATCATATTGGGATCGATCTCGGTGGGCCGGCTGGTACGAGAGTTCACGCTTTCTACGAAGGGGAAATCTACGATTTTCGCGATCACGGAAAAGCGGGCGACTACGGACCAACTCTTATCAC
>SEDW01000262.1 GCA_004193325.1 Pseudomonadota bacterium
TAGCCGACGGGCATCGTTTCTTCGAGAGTAAAACCATCTTCAATCATGCGGCGCTGATGCGGGTAAAGCATCTTTTCCAATTGTTTGTAAGCATGGTTCCGAAGGTTTTTTTCTTGCTGACTGAAGTAGAACTGATAGCGGAAGAGTCGAAAGATCAGGCTGTTGACGATGGCGCCGAGAGCGATGCCGATCCCCATGCCGCCCAGGTTAACGCTTAAATAGTGCGTGTCGAGCCAGGCGCAAAAGCCGAGGAGGATTACGGTGGTGATCGTCGCATGAATAATGTTTTTTAAGGTGCTGGCATAAGTATTCATCACCCAGATGAGAATCATCATCAGGGTCGGGGATGCGCCAGCGATCAGGTTCATCGCGCCATCGCTGTGGTACTGATAAAAGATCCAGGCTGATTCGAGGGTGATGACTTTAACGACGAGATCGCAATAAAAGGCAGCATTCCGGCTGAAGTAGTCGAAGCGTTTGGCAATGGGGCCATAGGCATAGAAGAGAATGCAGGAGAGCACGTGCGTGAAGGCAAATATCCATTGGCCGGTTTTAAAAGCCATCATGGGGCCTGAAAAGAAGAGGACAGCGGCAACGAGAGCAGTCATACGGCTCTGAAGGAGGTAGCGGCGCACATAGCCGTTGAGTTCGATTTCGAATTCAGCAGAATGGCCTTTACAGAACTCCAGAACTCTCGTCTGTAGATCGCGGTCCAAATGTGATGTCGAAGAACTCGTAGGGCCCATGTTTCTCTAATCCCAAGCTGTTTGCAGGCAGGCAAGGGATCGGGCTATCCACAGAAGATCTTGATCAGAGTTCTGCGGAAGCCAGAATAAATTAAGAATATCTTAATGAAATGAGGGGGCTGTAGAAGTCAAAAAAGGACGAGTCTGTCCCTTTTAAAGAGATGAAAGACGTGGCCGGAACGCCTCGTCAATTATTTCGTCAAAGCAGAGTTCCCGAAAGGATCAGTTTTGCGAGGCTAAAGTAAATAACCAGGCCCGAAACGTCGACGAGAGTCGCAACGAATGGAGCCGATGCACTTGCCGGGTCGAGCTTGAATTTACTGAGGATGAGCGGCAGCATCGAACCTGAGAGCGTTCCCCAAATCACGACTCCAACCAGACTGAGTGAGACAGTCAGGGCTAATTTCATGTAGTGGACGCCATAGGAATGGAACATGTTTTCCCAGGCAATGATGCGAATGATACCGATCGTCGCGAGAATGCCGCCCAGGATCAGACCTGAAACGAGCTCGCGTTTGAAAATCTTGTACCAGTCACGCCGACGAATTTCGCCAAGAGCAAGAGCCCGAATGACAAGCGTCGAAGCCTGGGAACCGGAGTTCCCGCCGCTGCTGATAATCAGGGGAATGAAGAGGGCGAGGACCACTGCGCTGGCGATCTCTTCTTCGTAATGCGCCATGGCGCTCGCGGTAAGCATCTCACCGACGAAGAGCACAGCGAGCCAGCCAGCCCGTTTTTTGATGAGTGAGAGCAGGGGAGTGTCCATGTAGGGCACATCGAGTGCTTCCGAACCCCCGATCTTATGGATGTCTTCGGTCGCTTCTTCCTGAACCACGTCGACGATATCATCATGCGTGACGATACCTTTCATGCGGCCGGTTTCATCGACAACGGGAATCGCAACAAGGTCGTGGTCGGCCATGAGTTTCGCGACATTGACCTGATTCATCTTCTCGTTAACGCTGACCACATCGGTCTGCATGCGGCTACGGACCGTGTCCGTTTCCTTGGCAATAATGAGATCGCGAAAGGAGATCACACCGAGAAGGTGCTGACTCTGATCGAGAACGTAGCAGTAATATAGCGATTCAAGGTTGACGTGAGCCTGTTTGCGAAGATAGCTGATCGCTTCTCGAACGCTTGCATCAGGGCGAATCCTCGGAAAACGCGGATTCATGAGACCGCCGGCCTCGTCTTCCTCGTAGGCCAAAAGTCCAGCGACTTCGAAGCGCGCGCTGTCGTCGAGCAAATCGATGAGGCTCCAGCGCATATCCACGGGAAGCGACTGCAAAACGTCAGCCGTGTCATCGGGAGCAAGGGCCCGGAGCCATATTCTTTTTTCACTAGTCGAGAGGAATTCAATCAGAAAAGCCTGATCGTGGGTCGAAATACCAAAGAAGAGATCTCCGGCTTCGCGTGGAGGAAGCGCACGAAAAAACATCAACCGCTCTTCGAGAGCCGTCTCACTCCAACGCGTAAAAAGCGTGGCAGCATGTTCTTGTTCGATTTGTGGGTCTTGGCTCATCGCTTCCCCCTGAAGTCTGCAATCCTTAGGTCAACCTTCCGCTTTCGTCAAGATCTTTTGCACCTTAGCCTCTCTTTGCCTGAAATGACGCGATAGTCATTGCCTCACGGAAAGGCCCAGCAAGGCACTAGGTCAAAAGCACTCTGGACGAGCGTGAGAGCATCAGTGAAAATAGAAAGATAGACGTTATTTTTAACTCGGGATGCTCCCAACTTGGAAGAGAATAAATCCTATGAGTGACGAAAGAGCTACCGCGATGGTACCCGAAGTGCAGCAACCAAGCTTCGATCAGCTGCAAAAGCTTCTCGATGTTTGTCGATTTATGGGCAAAGAGAAAAACCTCGACAGCCTGCTCGTTTATATTGCAGAGCAGGGGCGAAAGGCTTTAAACGCTGACCGATGCTCGATCTTTCTCCTCGATGAGGAGGAGGGGGAGATCTGGTCCAAGGTGCAACTGGGCGAAAGCGAAATCATCCGCTTTCCTCGCGGTGCGGGCATCGCCGGCCGAACTATCGAAATCGGTAAGCCCATCCTGATTCCTGACGCCTATAACGATTCCCTCTTTAATCCCGAGATCGACCGGGTCACGGGCTATCGAACCCGCGATATTTTATGTGTGCCGATGGCGAATCTCGACGGGCGCACGATCGGTTGCCTCCAGGCTCTCAATAAACACGAGGGCACCTTTACCGCCTCAGACGAGAGTTTTACCCTGGCATTCGCGGCTCAGGCTGCAGTGGCAATTGAATCGGCCTATCTTTATCAGGAAAAGGCGCGAGTCATTCGCGATCTCTCGGCGACGCAGGTTCGCCTCAAACAAAAGCTCGATCAGCTTGAGGTCGTTCGGGAACTCGAGCAGGCCGTAAACGAATCGGCAAACCTCTACGACTTCATTTCAGCTGTCATTCGTAAAGCTGTTCGCTCGATCGGTGCCGAGGTCGGCTGCCTTTTTATTCAAACCGAAGGCTCATCAGGCTGGGACATTTTCGCGGCTCGGATTCAAGAGGATTCGGCGGTTGTGCATTACAGCGAGCAGACCCTCGAGAGCAGCTACGCGCAGACCATGATGAAAGACGGCAAAGCCTTGATCGTCAATCGTCTGAGTCGTCAGGATAATTCTCTCGATCATTTAAGTAAACAGCTCGGCGTCTCTTTTGAGAATCTCCTGGCTGTGCCGATTCATCAGCCGACCGAGCAGGATCCAAGCTACTCCCAGGGCATATTCAAGGTCTTTAATAAGCCGTCCGGCTTTATGTATGAAGATCTTTCTTTTCTGCAGATCATTGGCGCTCAGATTTTTTCCCTGATCGTTCGAAAGCAGTTGGTCGATGCCAAGAAACGGAGCGAGAATCTGGCTTCGATCGGCCAGCTTTCCTCGACGATTATCCATGATTTGAAAAACCCGATCTCTGCCATCATCGGCTGCGCCGAGCTTCTTGAAGCGCGGGACACGATGACGGAAAAGCAGCTCAACCGGGTCTGCGGCATTGTAAAGAATCAGGCGAATCGCTGTATCACGATGGTCGAAGAACTCCTAAGTGTTGCGCGGGGCGAGAAAAAATATCGCTTCGAGATTTTGGTCTTGAGTGAAGTCCTCGGCGAGATGGAGCAGATGCTGCAGGCGGAAACGGAAAGGCTCAAAGTCAATTTGAACTTTAGCTGCAGCTATTTCGGCAAAGTTCGGATCGATAAATCAAAGCTTATGCGCGTGATCTTCAACCTCACGAACAACGCGCTTGAGATCTTAAAATCCGGCGGTGAAATATCAATAAACGCCAAAGCGATCGAGAACAACTGGATTGAAATCCGGATCAGTGACAACGGTCCCGGTATGCCTCCGGAGCTCTCCTCCGTGCTCTTTCAGCCCTTTGCCACCTTTGGCAAAAGCAAAGGCACCGGACTCGGCCTCTACATCGCCAAAGAGATTATTTCCGAGCACGGCGGCACGATCGAACTCGATGAGAAGTTTCAGGGCGGCGCCTGTTTTGTGATTCGCCTCAAACAAGAAAATTAAATACTGGTCAAACCCTTCTGCCGCAATGCTTTTGCGGCGCTTTCGCAATCTCAGTTACCCTGCAATTCATCATTTGCATGAGCCCATGATCTGTGGTGTATAGGAGGCCTATTAGTCGTCAGCCATCTAATATTCGGCTGAAGACTTTGCTGGGTCTGAGTGTGTGGGGTTCTTCTTTTGGTCAACGAGCAAGCACTGCTAGGGGATTTGGTAGCGGCGATCGAAGCCTGGGTTGCTGGCGGTCGAAACCGTAGCCTCTCTGGACTCGCGCGCAAAACCAACGTGGCCTATTCCACGATTCGCCGCATTGCGCAGAACGAAAGCGTTCCGCATCCCTACACAGCCCTTTCCATCGTCGAAGTTGTTCTGCCCGCACTTGAGCGCCTTGAATTCCTCAAAAAACATTTCCCCCTCGTCGGCAACCTCATGGACGAATGCTACGACCGTAAGATCACGGACGGCCAGCATGTGGAAGAGGACCTGAGACGCGTTCTCCGCCTCGACCCTCACAACCTTGTCTTCAACATCGCTGCGACCCGTGCCGGTACCACCCGCGCCGCTATACGTGAACGCTGTGGACAGGCCGGTATCGACGCAATCGACGATATGATCGAGAGCGGAATCCTTCTCGAAAATCCAGATGGCAAGGTTCATTTCGTCAAAGATACATGGATTCATGCCAATGCGGATGACATGCTGGAGCAAGTTCGCCAGTCGACGACCCATTTCGACAAGAGGCTGATCGGGACACTTGGTGCAAATCTCATGCATGCAACCGGAGCTATCCGTCCGGAAAAACTTCCGGTCCTCAAAACCCTGGTGACGAATTTCATGCGCGATGTGATCGCGCTTAAAGAAGACGAGGCCGCAGAAGGCGATATCCATTTCTTCTGCGATTTGCTTTATTCCCTCTACGACAGAACTGAGTATCCAACCGAAATGGAGATTAACAAATGAAATCGATCGCCCTC
>SEDW01000263.1 GCA_004193325.1 Pseudomonadota bacterium
GAAAAAGCTCAAATCATGCCAAAGCTGGAAAATGCTCTGGACCGCTATATAAGAGAGTGCCGCGTGGCACTTCGTTAATACTTTTATCAATCATGAGGACCCAAGATGGAAACGATCGGTATTGCAGGGGCTGGATTTGCTGGAGCGGTTCTCGCCCGGGAACTTGTGGAAAGCGGAAAATATCAGGTCGTTATTTTTGAACAACGCGATCATATCGCCGGTAACTGTCACACAGTCCGGGATCCTAAAACCCAGGTCATGATTCACCAGTACGGACCGCACATCTTCAATACGAGCCGTGAGGATGTTTGGGATTACGTGAATCGTTTTGGTAAGTTTATGCCGTTCATGAACCGCGTGAAAGCCGTGACGGAAAAAGGCATGTTTTCTTTGCCTATCAACCTCATGACTATCAATCAGTTCTTCGATAAGACGATGAGCCCGGAAGAGGCCAAAGAATTTATCAGTCAGATCGGTGACAGTAGTATCGAGAATCCCCAGTCCTTCGAAGACCAGGCCTTGAAGTTTCTTGGCCCGGATCTCTACAAGAACTTCTTCTACGGCTACACCAAAAAACAATGGGGTGTAGAGCCGAAAGAACTACCGGCCTCGATTCTGCAGCGCCTTCCCATTCGCTTTAATTACGACGACAACTACTTTACCAGTCGCTTTCAGGGCATTCCGGAAGAGGGCTACACCAAAATCGTCGAACGCATTCTCGATCACCCGATGATCTCGGTGCAGCTCGGCGAACCCTTTGTCCCTGAATACAAAAAAGAATTTAAACACATCTTCTTCAGCGGCCCGATGGATGCCTACTTCCAATACAAACTCGGTCGTATGAACTACCGAAGCCTCATCTTTGATCGCTTCGATGGCAAGGGAGACATGCAGGGCAACGCGGTTATCAACTATTGCAGCCAGGAAGTTCCCTACACACGCATCTCCGAACACAAGCATTTCGCTCCCTGGGAAACCCATGAGGAATCGGTGTCTTTCCGCGAGTATTCCAAGCTCGCCGAAGAAGGCGATATCCCCTACTACCCTATGCGCTTGGCCGAAGATAAAGAGTTGCTTGCCCGCTATATGGAACTCGCGGAGGCCGAAAAAGGTCTCAGTTTCATTGGCCGCCTTGGAACCTACCGCTACCTCGATATGCATGTCGTCATTGGGGAATCTCTCGATCTTGCCAAGGCCTGTCTGGCCGAAAGCTCAGATGCCTGGCCTAAGTATTCAGGCAAACCTCTGTAAAAGAAGAAAGGGAGCGGCAATGGCCAGCTCCCTTATTTTTCATTTATACACGTAGGTTTAGTGGAGTATCTCAAAGGCCTCGTCGATCTTGTCCAGCTCTTCACGCTCCGATGCCGAAATACTTCGCCCCATTCCAAAGAATTTACCTGCAGCTTCAGCCACACCTTCCGAACGTAGCATGATCTCCGCCCGGATCTTGCCAAAACTATGTTTGTCCATAGTAGCACCCAACTCCCGCACGTAGTTCCGCCAGGTGTTGAAGAGCGTATCGCTTGGAGGATCCTTCAACCAGGTCTTGAGTGCATCATAGCCCGGATGGTTTTGATCAATACCCTGATCTGTGGCGGCTTTCAGAATCGCCTCCTGCTCCTTGGGCTGCAGTTTGCCATCGGCCCAGGCCACACGAACGAGAGGAACCAAGGCCAGTGCCTGGAGTGTCCCCGGCGTGATTTGCGCGTCGAGTAGGATTTCCAGAACAGCCTTATTCTTGATGCCAGAAGCAATCGAGAGCTCCTGGATGGCTTCGTTACGGCTCAACTCTTTAAGGAGTTTTTCTTTCAACTCAAAATTCAGGCGAGCGAAGAACTCTTCTTCGAGGGCTCGTCGTCCTTCTTCACGAACATCGACAGTCATGGGAACCTCGTATGGAATTATCGATAGCGTCATCGCTCCGCTTAACATCTTGCCGAAAGCATGATCCAAAAGTCTTGATCAATTTGCTCAAATACTCTCAGGATTTTGCCTTAAAATTAAAAAATCATCAAGTGCAGAGAATTCGTAGGCTAACGAAAAAAGCCCGAACTTTTCAGTTCGGGCTCATTAACCTTAGTTTAAATCAAGGTATGTATTTGAACGAAACAGTGACGTCCAATGCTGTGTGGGTACAGTCGATGTCTTTGGTATTCGTACCATCGTCGTCGTCACCGGTGGCGGTGAGGTTCAACATCGCCGTCTTTTTGTTGGCGAGGTAGTCTGAGATCGGAGCGATTTTACCGATAGGCAAGGCCACCGAAATCGGGCCAGCTGTATCTGTAGGTGGGATCTGGCACTCTTCGGTTGTGAGATCGCCAACACAGTAGGCTTTGCCTCTTCCGTCGCGGGAGGGACCGAAATCAGTTGGGATCTTGCCGCGAACCTTTTCCCAAGCCCACTGGTAGATGCCATTGGTCTGCTCAAGAAGGCCTTGGAAGGGACCTGTGATCAAATGGTCTGTGCTGAAGAAGAGGACATTCTTGTCGATCGACATGATCAACATATCGTCATAACGAAAGGCTGCCGATGCATCGGATTTGATACCGATGTCACAGATCTTTCCAGGGGGAATGGCGATTTCAGCCGAGGTTGTTTCCTGAGCTGTGAGGGTTCCGTTCTGCTTAGGTAGGTTACCCGTTGCCGTTGGAGTGGCTCCCGCAGCGAGAAAGCTACAGGCCGCTGTGCGGGCCGGAAAGCTGATCTTCTGCGTGGTTTCTTTCAATTTGCCAGCCGCTGCCGCACAGGCCGTTGTAATCGGCTCGATCGGAGTTGTGGGTGAGACCGGTGTTGGAGTTGTTTTAGGAATTTCCGCGTTCGCGCTTTCTGAAGGCGGCGTGGTTGTAGTCACTCCCCCCTTAAAGTTGGAGTCCGAACAGGCCACCATAGTGGCAAGAACGACGAAGAGACTGAGACTGTAACGAATCATGCTGCTATCCCCTGATGATTATTCCGCGAAATCAAAGATTTCCGCATATTGGGCTGTATCATAACTAAGCGCCGAACCCTTCGCAGTGAGATCACCGCTCGTGGCATTGACGCTAAATACACTTACGCCTCCCGTTTGATTGGCGACGGTCATCCAGTTTCCACTTTCATCAAGCGCGAAATGCCGAGGCGTTTTCCCGCCGGATTTCACCGTTTTCTGAAGACTGACTTCACCGTTCGCTGCAATCGAGAAAATCGCGATGGAATTGTCACCGCGATTGGAGGAGTAAACAATTTTGCCGGCTGGATGCACCTGGATCTCAGCGCCTGAGTTGCCGCCTACAGGAGCGCTGAGCGCTGACACGGCTGTGCCGTTGAGCTTGAGACTACTCCCATCGTAGGTCAAAGCCTGCACCGAACTCGAGAGTTCGTTCATAAGATAAGCCCATTTCCCATTGGGATGGGAGGCCATATGTCTTGGACCGCCTGTACCGATGGGAACAGTTGCGGGAGACGCTGGAGTCCATTGCCCGCTCGCGCTAAAGGAATACTGAGCGATGTAATTGGATCCGAGGCAGGGAATCCAAAGTTGAGCTTTATTGGGACTCATGTGAACCGCGTGCGCGTTCATCCCCACAAAGAGATCGCCAGTCGCCGTTCCTATTTTGCCATCGGATGCGATGGGAAAGGATGCAGCATGACCGCTACCATATGTCGCGGCAAAGACGAATTTCCCATCGGGATCGACCGAGACATGCGCAGGGCCGCCAGGCATAGGCTGACTGTTGAGGACCTTAAGGACGCCGCTGGCCGGATCGATGCTAAAAGCCATAATTGTGCTGCCCGTTTCGTCGGCTGCATAAAGAAGCTTTTTCTTCGGGTGAACCGCTAAAAATGTAGGATTGGCGCCTGGAGTGGAATTGCTTTTTAAAAGGGCCGTCGCTCCGGTGCTCTTATTGAATTTATAGACATCGATCTTCGAACTGCTGCCGCCGATGAAGAGAAGCGAGATCTTTGGGGTTACGACTGGGTCTACACCAGGATCTGTGCCTGTCTCGGTACCTGTCCCCGGGAGAACTGTGCCGCTGCCGCCATTTGTGGGTTCATTTGTGCCTGTACCGTTTCCGGAAATCGTATCGGTTCCATCTTTATCTTTGCCCGTACCAGTTCCACTTCCATTCCCAGAACCGTTTCCACCATTCACGCCATCCCCATCGCCCGTGCCCTCATCTGTGGCCGCAGTCGGTCGGAGTGGTGCCGAGGAACAGCTGATGCTTAGGCCTAGCACGAGGCCGGCGCAGAGCAACGATGTTTTGTTAGCGAAACCGTTTGGTCGAAAGCTCATGAAAATTCCTTTGCATTCCTCCCCGAGGCTCAGCTCGAGGGATGCCACCTTATCGGATGAGTGATCTTAAATACTTAGGGGATTATTTCAATTCAGAGAAAGCCTTGCAGGCCATCGAAATTATTAGGGAAAAAAGGCAGTAAAATGGGGCCTGATCACGAAAGAGGCCGGAGCCAGCTATAAGGATTAGGCCAAAGCTATTTAAATTGAGAAATGATTAAAGGACTGGGAGCACCTATGGGTTGATGCTCTGCAAGCTCCGGTGCAGGTAAGAAAACTTATGGATGCAGCTGATCAATTCCACGGGGTCGATCGGTTTTGTAATGTGGGCGACAAAACCGAGTTGGGACGTACGTTTTCTTTCCTCAGGCATTGCGTGCGCCGTGAGTGCGATTATAGGAGACTGATAGTTTTTGCTCTTGAGTCTTTGGAAGGCTTCGTAACCATCCATGAGCGGCATTTGAATATCCATGAGCACGACATCGAAGTACTGCGAGAGAGCCATCTCTACACCATCGCGGCCATTGCTGGCCGTTTCCACTTCCGCCCCGTAGTAGCCGAGCATATTTGAGATAAGCAGGCTGTTGTCCGGAGCATCCTCGACGAGGAGGATACGAACGCTGTCCAACACATCGCGATGAAGGTTGAAACTCTTTTCCACCCGCAAATCATCCCGATCATCTGGCGCGAGTCCCACGTGGATGGCGATGAGAAAACTACTGCCTTCCCCTGGCTGACTTTTCAATATCGTAATGTTTCCGCCGAGAGCCAGAGCCAGACGCCTCGAGAGAGCAAGGCCCAGACCCGTTCCACCGTATCGCCTTGATGTACTCTCGTCGGCCTGGACGAAGGGTTCGAAGAGGCGGTTGATTTCTTCGGCACTCAAACCAATTCCACTGTCTTCCACCTCGATCAGGAGGATGTGATCATCCTCGTAATTCTGAGGTTCGACCCTCACCTTGACCTTAACATAGCCGGAT
>SEDW01001301.1 GCA_004193325.1 Pseudomonadota bacterium
TATAGGTTCGCGCCAACATCGAATAAAAAGGGGTTTCTATGCAAATTAAGCGAGGGTTTCTTTTCTGCGCAGCCCAGTTGCTCTTCGGTCTGGGACTGACGACCGCTGCTTTGGCAGCACCTAAGGTATTGTATGTCGGAGATTCGATTGCCGTTGAAACGTCGGACACAGTTGCCTGGTGGACAAAAAACTATTCAAACGCTGACACGACACGTGCGATGTTTGGGGGCTTGGCTCTCTGCGATTTCACATCTGGAAAGTCAAACCCCAACTCCAACGATTCGTCTCTTCAAACTCGGGTAAAAGAAGACAAGCCCGATGTCGTTGTCTTTCAGTTTGTCGGCAACCGTTTTACAGACTGCATGCAAAATTTGCCCGATGACGAAGCCTACTTTAAGAAATATTACGACGACGCTATCGAAGCAACTCGCCAGATCGAAAGAGCATCCGCTGATGCAGGAATCAATCGTCCTAAGATCATGTGGGTACTCCAGGGCGCATGGGAAGACGGCCCTCGCACGACTCGCTTGAATCGTCAGTATAGAGAAGTCGCCCTCCTCAATGGTGACTATGTTACAGACGCTGGTGCAGAAGTGTCGATGTCTGCCTATCACACAGGCGACTACGTGATCGACCGGGAGAAATTTACGCGCTTCGTCCCTTGCAACCAGTTCGAACGCGACACGGGCTTTTGCACAGATTTAAACAAGAACTTAACTCGCGTTCACAAAGACGATGACGGTGTCCACTATTGCCTTGGAAAAATGAACGGCAACACCTGTGATGCCCAGTCGCCCGGCATCCTTCGCTACGGCATGCGCATAGCCGGAGATATCAAAAAGGTTCTCGATGGCGTTAATCCTAGCCCTAACCTAGAGGCAGTAAGAGCCGCCGCTCACGCAGAACTTCCGCGCATCCTTTATATGGGTGATTCAATCGCTTTCGAAACGTCGAACTTTGTCGATAGCTTTTCCAGATCAGCTTTCAACGCTAGCACTTCGAGAATCATGTGGGGAGGCCTAGCTATTTGCGATTTCACTTCGATTCGTGAAGGAGAGCTGAACACCCAGGCGGA
>SEDW01000264.1 GCA_004193325.1 Pseudomonadota bacterium
TCGACTTTGAAGTATTTTACATCGTCGGGAAACATATAGGCCCAGACACCGGGAACGGTGTGGGCGCCGAGTTTGATCGGCTTATAGATCGAATCGAAGGGACTGGAGTTAACGCTCATGAACAACTTTCTGCATGAGGCTTCCCCCCGAGATCCGGTTATTTTTCGAAGTGACAGTTCGAGAATTTTTTGCCGCTTCCGCAAGGGCAGGGCGCGCCTTTGGAGATTTTTTCGGGCTTGTGATCATTCTCAAAATCGCCGGAATGGTAGAGCCATTGGCCATCGATTTTATCGAAATAGCTGATCTCGTGCAGGACTTCGAGCTTGTTGTCGTGAATGAGACGGGCTTTGAATTCCACTTCGCCCTCATCATCCTCTTCTGAGGACTCAACGATTTCAAGACCAACCCAATTGTGGGGCTCGTCTGAGCCGAGATCGTCCGGAAGAGTTTCCGGGTGCCATGTCTTCTTCAAGTAATCGAGATCATTGCGATAAAAAGCGACATAGCGGCTGCGCATCAGGTCTTCGGGATGAGGCGCGAGGGCCTGGCCTGAGATATAGATCCCGCAGCACTGTTCAAAAGCTTTTCCACTCCCGCAGGGACAGATCTCTGATGACATAGTTTAGGCCTCACCTTGGTCGAATCCCAGCCATCATAGCCAGATAGTCTCGGAGAACAAGCAAAAAAGCGCTCCAGCCGTGCAGCAGGAGCGCTCTCTTAGACCTGCTTGATTTCGCCGTCGACGGAATCGTTTGCAATAAGACCTTGAGCGTCAGCCGCTGCGCCGCTGAGTTTGCTTACGCGGATCGATGGGTTGATGATCAAGGCGCGATCGACGTTACAGGGCGACCAGACGTCTGGGAAGTAGGAGGAAACGAGACCTAGTTTATCCGTATAGACGAAGTCTTTGGCTAGCTTGCCGACTTCTGTCGCTACGAATTTACCAGTCTGACTTTGACCTTGAAAGTAGTACTGAGTGGTGTGGTCAGCGCGAACTTTTTTATCGAGATCCATAAATCCGCGATAGTTGAAAGTTGCGATGCTGAACTGGTAACCGTTCGGCACTTCAAGTGTGGCAGTCAAAGCACAGTTTTTGCGGCTTGCACTCAAGGGAATGCCAGGGCCGATTTCTGCTACGAAAGAAGAAAAGGTTACTGTGAACGCTTTTGCATCTTCCGAGATGTTTGTTGAGTAAGTGCTTTCGTCAGGACAGCCTGTACCGATTGCGCTGATGGTTTTGATTTTGACGCTGCCTTCGGGAGGAAGAACAACGACTGGAGTTCTTTCCGTTGCAAACGCTGCTGCAGCAGAAAGAGTGAGAAATGCTGGAATGCAAAGCTTTGTAAGTTCGCGAATCATGCTCATGGGATTTTCCTCTTGCGTCTTGAGTTGTGTGGGAATGAATTTCCTTGCTGCTAAGAGTCTTGCAAGGCTCAGGCCAAACACAGTGTTCTGTGAGCTCTTTTTCTGAGGAAGAGCAAAGGCTTGAGAGATGGGCAATTGCATAGGCTTAGAAAATATAAGAAGCAAAATTTAAGGCGAGTCACAGAACAGTTATGGAGAGATAATCTAAGATGACAAAGTTACAAAGAAGATGGTGGGACCATACCAGCAGATCTTAGTGGATTCGTTTCGCGCTATTGAACTCGTGGGATTTCGATCAACGGAAATTGATTGGCAGAAGGATCGTAACGAAGATGCGGAAGAGGTTGGCCTTGTCCGTTTGGTTGCTTATACGGCCGAATTCGGCGCCGACAGCGGTATTTCCAAGGTCAGGAAGATGAAACTCGTATTGGGCTCGAAGCGTCACGCCAGAAAAGGGCGTGCTACTCGCGCTGGCGTTGAAGATATACTGCTGCGTGCTGATGCCAATCCGGAGACCGGTCGGATGATGACCTGAGTAGGTCGCGATAGGGCGCCCATCGAGTGTCCACTTTCTCTCCTCTTGGGTGAAACGGCCCGTGACCGCATACCAGGCTCCAGCCGCAAACGATGTAAAGAGGCTTTCGATCTTGCCGCTCGTGCCATAGCTCTGTCCTATGCCAAAGCCTAGAGCGAGCTTGGATCCCAGGGCTTTTTCGATTCCAGCTTCGGGGCCAAAGCCGGAGAGGGCTTTGCCGTCGCGGGAGAAGTTAAAGTAAGAACCCGACACATAGAGGCGAAGACTGTTGATGTTTTTCGTCTCGACAATATCCGCCTGATCAGCAGCGAAGGCGCGATTGCTCAAAGAACTCAGACAGAAAAGCAGAGTGAGAGCCTTAGCTCTGCCGCTTTTGTTCTTAGATCTATAGCGAGCATTCGGTCTACGCAGCATTCTGCTGATCGCCTTTCAAAAGGGTTTGAGACGCTTCGAGTCGCCAGGCGGCAATCGCCTCGTCATGGATTCTCAGAAAGCAGTCCGAGCTTCGAGAGGGCGAGAGTTTGCTGCGATAGGAAAGCATGAGAGCGTATTTTTTGGGGCCAACTTTTTTCTCGAGGGCCGCGAGGACTTCTTCCGGACCGACCCAGGCCGACGCAAGATCTTTGGCCGAAAAGGGCTGAAGAATTTTCTCGGCGGTACCAAGAGGCAGGAGGAGGAGCCAGCCAAGGCTCGGCAAGGCTTCGACCACATCGATGTCGACAGTTTTAAGTGTGAGGAGTTCCATTTCCTGAGCAAAGGTCGAGGCGTGAAGTTTGAGTTTCTTCTTCAGAACTCGTGCCGGACTCTGATCAAAGGATAATGACTGCGGCTCGCGCGGGAGCTGTGAGGCATCCATGCGGTGAAAATTGAGCCGTTCGTTGGCGTAGAGATGCAAAGCTTTTTTCCGCATTACGGAGAGGCGAGTGTAAAGGCTTGGATAGAGACGAAGCTGCGTTGTGAGCTGTTCCATGTTTACATCATGCACGGGCAGCGGCACGAGATAACTCGGATCCTGTTCCATGCCGAGATCGATTTCCTCAAGTTCGGTGACGTAGCTGCCATATTCAAAAAGAGCTGGCATGTGATCGATCAACTGAAGTCTTAGATTATAGGGAATTCTTTTCCATAAAAATCCGGCGTAAGCATCCTCTTCGGTCCAATAGCAATCGGTAAGAAGGGAGAGCAGACTGCCTTCCGGCATCTGCTGAATCATCTGTTGGATATCACTAGCTGTGGTAGAGGATTCGCGGCCCTTTGATTCCGGCTGAAAGGCTGGGCTGCGGTTTTCAACTGGGCGTTCGCTCGCTTTCGAGTCTTGATTTTGAGCAAGGCTTTCCATCGATCGCTGAAAGGCTTTGATCGATGTGGAGTGGAGGTAGATGCCACCGACTGCAACGAGGGTGAGGAGGATGAGTGCAATGCTGATCATTCTCGTCAAGTCTTTGAGAGCGATCTGGGTGTCTTTCCAGAGCTTGGGTTTGAGGACTTGAGAAAGAGTAGTGGAGACTTTGCTCCACTGCTTCAAACCTTCCGTCAGAGGTTCTTCCCAGGATTTAATTTCGGGCTCGGGAAGAAGGGGAGGGGCATTGGCTTTTTTGTTAGCCGCCTGATATTCGGGCGGAAGAATCCGCGTTTTGATCGACACGTTTTTAGCGAAGTCGGCTGCCGTGCTGCGGATAAGGGCAAGGACACTGGCCGGGACTTTGCCGTCGAGCGAGAGAATGGTGATATCAGCACTCTGATAAAGATCGCCCTGATCGAGATCGCTCGATTTGAAGGTGAGTGCGGTGCCTGGGAGTTTGACATTCTTTTTTTCAACGTTGAGTTTGACCACGACTTTGGCGCTCGGATCAATGTCGCTCAGGAGCTGACGAATCAATTCTGTGAGTTCAGTCCTCGCCTGGGCGACGCTACTTTCATCCTGAGGCAGAGCCAAGGCCGAAGCGAAGCCAAAGGGCGACAGGAGCAGGATGGCGACGATCAGGCTATACATGTGTTTGGGAAGGTTCATCATTTTGATCCTCGGTTCGAATTGCTGCCATCGAGGTCTTTGAGGAGCTGTTGGCCGAGCGTGTCATCAGGAAAATCTTTCAGGGCCTGCTCGAGAAGAGTCCGCGCGCGAGCCGTGTTGCCCTTGACGATGTAGGCGCTGGCTTCAAGAAAACGTAAGTAGCTAAAGGTTGGGTACTTCGTTCGAACAATACTAATTTGTGCCAAAGCTTCGTCCGGAGAATTGTTCCCGAGCAGATTTTGAATGCCTACCATCGCCTGGCCGACTTTATTGAATTCAGCGCCGTAGTCCGGAAGAGGAGGCAGAGGAGCCGCCGGGCATATGAGAGGTTTCGGCTGTGGGGCTGGCGGGCACACTACGGCCACAGGTGGACTTGGAAGAGGGACAGGCAGCGGAGGCGTCTCTTCAGGAGGCATAAAAACTTTGAGCGTCCCGCCCTCTGGAGGGAGCGGCAGGAGAATGATCGTCTTACTGTTCTTTCGTGTGACCGTCATCGGATCGCTTTCGAGAAGAGCAACCTTGCCTTTTTTGATTTTTCTTATTTTGTTATCTTCCGACAAAAGTCGGACTTCCTGATTGAATTCGACGTTATACTGCTCCGCCTCTTCCGTCATGCAAGACGTGAGGTGGAGGCAGAGAGTCAGGCTTATTGCCAATTTTATAAACGTTTTACTAAGCATCATGGCTTCCCGAAGTTTTCGCCTCATCGTTGTCGGTAATCAGGAGCTGATCATGAGCCCTTTTCATGGGGGTTAACTTTTAGGATGAAGGCTCCGATACCTGACCTCAGAATCGTTACGTGAGGGCAAAGATGGGAACACTTCCAATCGGCTTCCTACTGGTGGGCGCCGTGATCTATGCATCGATGAAGGGAAGCTCCTGGGCTCTCTACTTCAATATGCACGCGATTCTCATTGTTGTCGGGGGAAGCGTCGCTGTCCTCATCATGTCATCGCCGGCTCTCGCTCTCAAAAACTTAGGCACGGTGTTTCTCAATCTCTTCAAGCCATCGATCAGCGTCGATTCCTATCGCCGTGAGTTCCAGGAACTGATGCAGAACAAAGTCCTCTCCACGCCATCAAAAAACGCCTTGATCAACTATGCCTCTGAACTCTGGGAGCAGGGCCTCGATCCTGAACTCACCATCATCCTCCTCTCGCAAAAAAGAGAAGAACTCGAACGCGGCTACATCGAAGCCGTGCAAGTGCTGAGAAACCTCGCGAAATACCCACCCGCTCTCGGGATGACGGGAACAGTCATGGGTCTGGTGTCACTTTTTTCAGTGCTTGGCGCTGATAATAAATCGGCTCTTGGCCCAGCGCTCGCCTTGGCGATGACTGCCACCTTCTTCGGCTTGATCCTCGCAAACTGTGTGGTTACCCCACTTGCCGATCACATGCATGTAAAACATATGCAGGATGAAAAGGTTTACACCGGCATCTATCAGATTCTTATCCTGATCAACCGCGACGAACCGCAAGCTTTGGTTGGCGATGAGGTGGATCTGCGTGCGGCCAGTTAAGATCAGCGCGCGTCAGCGCCACGACAAACCTCTAAGACACGTTCGCATTGAGCATAAAAAGGCTCAACTCAGCGCGGAAGATTCTGCGAGTTGGGCCGTTTCCTATTCTGATATGCTCATGGTTCTCATGAGTTTTTTCATCATCTTCTTTTCCTATGACGAGAGCAAGCGATCGACGATCCTCTCGGAATTGAGCACCGAGATGAATGGCAAAGTCGCCAAGGTTTCTGCCAAGAGTCCAGTCCCTGGGATGGAAGAGGAGGAAGTCTCAATTGGGCGCGAACAGCTGCAATCGATGAACGAGTCGATGAAGGATGC
>SEDW01001302.1 GCA_004193325.1 Pseudomonadota bacterium
ACGGGAATGATCACCACAGGAAACTCACTGCCCTGAGATTTATGAATCGTAATGGAATAGGCCAACTTCAGATCGTAGGCATCTTCTTTCATGTAGGTGACTTTGCGATCCATGAAATTGACGAGCAGCTGCCCACCATCAAATCCTGCATGTTCGACGAGACCAATATCACCATTGAACACGTTGAGATCATAGTTGTTGACCGTTTGAATCACTTTGTCACCAGGACGGAAAACCTGGTTGCCGGCCTCGAGATTTTCGCCCATCACGGCTGCAGGATTCAAAAGGTTTTGGAGATCTTCATTGAGAACCGTGGTGCCGAGTGGGCCACGATTCATCGGCGTCAGGACCTGAATGTCTTTGATCGGATCATAGCCGCTTTTTTGAAGCGTGCTATGCACCAAGGTCTTAATCGCTTCCTTGATATCGGCGGGATCATCGATCGTGAGGAACTGACAGTCGCTGTTGTTGGGCTCCGGGAACACCGGGCTCTCGCCACGGTTGATCATGTGAGCCGCCTGCACAATCGCTGAGCCTGCCGCCTGGCGGAAGATCTGCGAGAGCTTGGTGAAGGGAACGACCTGCGATTCGATAAGGTCCCGAAGGACGTTGCCCGGCCCGACTGAAGGCAGCTGGTCAACGTCACCGATAAAAATGATTTGTCCGTTGGGCTTGAGTGAGCGCATGAGGGCCGCAGCCAGATGCACATCGAGCATCGAGGCCTCGTCGACGATGACAACCTGAGAATCGAGAGGATTCACATCATCGCGAAGAAAGGTGTGCTCAGATGCCGACCACTCAAGCAATCGGTGAATGGTCTTAGCACCGACGGCGGCAACTTCGGAAAGACGCTGTGCAGCGCGACCCGTTGGTGCGGCCAGAGCCACGGAGCGATTCATCTTGATCAGGAGGCGAATGATAGCGTTGGCCGTCGTCGTCTTACCAACACCCGGACCACCGGTGAGAATAAAGACCCGGCTCTCGACTGCAGTCTTCACAGCATCAAGCTGTTCGGGAGAGAAGGGCTGACCCGAAGCTTCCGAATAAGATTTGAGCCAGCGTTCGATGCGATC
>SEDW01001303.1 GCA_004193325.1 Pseudomonadota bacterium
AAGGCCAAGAAGTATAGAGAAGCCGAGCCGGTGCTCATGGCATCGATTGAACATTACGATCAATACAACAAAGATCACGCTGCGAATCCCATGGATCGGGTTTCGGCTCAGAATGCCGAACTCAAACTTCTAGACGTGTATCTCAACAACGGCCAGTATCAAAAAGCCCTGGCACTTGTGACTGAACTTTTGAAGACAGATTCGCAGAATAAGCAGCTTTTGCAGGCTGAGGAGATGGCAAAGATGGGGCTGAGGGGTGGTAAATAAGCAGCCGTCGGCTTGAGGAGGTACTACTTGCTGCTCAAGACTTTATCTTGAATCGATGTCAGGTGTTCGGTCAGAGCGTAGGCATCTTTCTCACTTAGATATTTGAGGACGGTGCGCGTCTTCCCATCCTGACTTATCGAGAGATGATAGCTCGTGCCGTAGCGGTCATGCTCTTCCAAGACAGTCATAGCATAAATCGAATCCCATCTGAAGTCCTGGTAGCCTTTATGGTTAAGAAACATCGTCACAAAGCGCAGATGTTTATTATCCCAGTAAACGCATGTTTCGACCAAACAGAAGTAGAGTCCAAGCATAAAGACTCCAAACGACAGCACGATTGTAAGGACTAGGGACAGGATAAAAGTCTTATCCCATCGATATTCCCCTACCACCAAAGCGAACATGAAATAGCCTATAAGCAGACTAGCGAGGAGCCATCCACCACCCTTCCATCGTTTGGAACCGGGAGGGATCACGAGCGAAGATAGCTGAGACGAAGGCTGAGAATAAGATCTTGAAGGGGATCGAATTTCTTTCGTATCTGAATCGAAGGATGCTCTAAAATTTTTCAGATCGGATACGATGTCCGCGATGAAACCTTGTTCCAGGCCGGAGAGGACAGTATCAATTGATCTATCCGTTGTAATCTTCAAACTGTGAGTCACTATTCGAGACGAACTCTGCATTACGTCCGAAATCTGAATTTTTTTAATACTCGACCACTGATATTTTTTGTCAAATTCCTTACCGAAAACTCTCCTCCGAAAAATCAGCTGCTGCTGATCCGCAAAAATCGAAAACTTAGA
>SEDW01001304.1 GCA_004193325.1 Pseudomonadota bacterium
GGGTATTTATCCTATTATCGATCGCTAATTCAAGCTTTCGCATGTCAAAATTCCTAGAGACTATGCTATTTCCCATCAGTGCGCATTGTATGCGATCCGATCGCTAAAAAGGACGAGCCATGAACGAGAGTATTGATCCGATTCGCGTTGCGAGCCCCAGCCCGAGTATTCCTCCTGAGACAGACTCTCTTTCACCTACCGCTCTTGCTCCGACACGCATGAAGGTGGAGATCGATCTTCCTATGAAGACGGTGTTCAAACTGCTTGCGGTTGCAGCAATGGTTTGTTTGCTTTATTTATTAGCCCCGATCCTCGTGACGCTTTTCCTCTCAACCATGATTGCCGTGACGCTTTACCCAGTTCTTCGTAAGCTTCAAAATTCGAGCCTTCCGGATTGGAGTGGAATCTTCATCATTATCAGTGCCATCGTTCTCTCCACTGGCTTGATCTTTACGCTCATCCTACCTCCGCTCATCGAGCAAGGTAGCCTCCTGATGACTCATATCCCAGCTCTTCAAGAGTCGCTCCTCGCTCAACTGCCGCAAACGGGGCCGTTTCGTACGATGACGACAAACGCTTTGAACGAGCTCGGCAAGATAAACGCGACGGCTATAGTCACGCCTCTCATGTCAATTGGCCAAATCGCACTCAGCGGTTTTGCTGAAATCTTCCTCGTTCTTATTTTCGCGATCTATCTCCTGATGGATGGCCCTCGGGCGGTAGACTGGATTCTGGCGTTCTTCTCCGAAGTTCCTCGGAACAAATTGCGAGCAACAGCGACTGAGACCTCGAAGGTAATCTCTGCTTACGTCGGCGGACAGATGATCATTTGCATCATCTGCGGGACATACACACTTATCGTTCTCTCCATTCTTAAGGTGCCAGCCGCGTTGATGCTGGCTACGATCGCTGGAATCTTTGACATCCTGCCTGTTCTTGGTTTTTTCCTTGCTGCAGGTCCTGCGATCATTCTCGGCCTTACGATCTCGCCAGTCACAGGTGTGCTCGTAGCAGGGGCGTATATTCTCTATCATGCGATCGAAAACTATTTCCTCATTCCCAGAATCTACGG
>SEDW01001305.1 GCA_004193325.1 Pseudomonadota bacterium
TATGTTGTTCCGAAAAATGATCCGTTGTGTTGAAGTCGGATATTTTTTATCATCGAAATTACAACCTGCGCAGTTGAGCTCATCAAGAGCCGTGCCTAACATAAGTGTCGTCTCTCAGTGCATATTGTTTTCAAAGAGGAACGTGCTGCGTTCTGAGGCTTTTTCTTCTAGAATTAAGTTCTGCATTTATCCTGTCAAATACTAAAAGACCCCAGAGGCTTCGCAGCTTCTGGGGTCTTTTACATTTGGATTTCGGGATTCATGTTTAAGCCAGTACCCTGGTCCACAGTTTTGTCTACCCGCTGCCCGCGTTGTGCAAAGGGACTCTTCAGCCTAATTATTCTTTAAACGCCAGCAAGTATTCCAAGGCTCCCCGAATCGCCGCTACTTGAGCTAAGACACAGTCTTCTTCGGTCACAAGTTTGCTGTCTGGGTAGACTTCGGTCGTTGTGACAAAGGGGCTGTCGGTCATGCCTGTGCAAAGATGCAGACCCTTGCAGTCATAGTTGATCACGCCGGGATGCTCGATTGGAACTCCTATAATATTGCCATTGGAATCAGCCGGCGCGATGTGAGTGATCTTGCTAACTGCTGTGATGATCGCAGCTTGGAATTCCGCTTTCACTCGATTGGTATCCCCAACCAAGTAAAAACCATCTGGTATCTCACTTTCGTCACTAATTGCCTTGCCATCCCGAGCAGCAAGCGCTGGTCTAAACACAGACTGGTCTGTGTCAGTCGTTTCATGGAGGTCGATATGGGCAAGAAAATCCAAGTTATGCTTTGTCTTGAAGGCTTCGATTGCCTGAATGAGAAGTAGGGCTTCTTCCGATGGGCCATTTCGATAGAAAGACCGATTTGGATCTACGGCAGAAGGATTCCAACGGTTAATGGTTTCGTATCCCCAAGGGCTAACACAGATTGCGGCGACCAGATTGAAACTTTTGGAGTAGTGGTCGAATTGTGTGTCCACCATTCTCATAGCCCCAGTAATACCGCTCGTCTCGTAACCGTGGACACCTCCCGTTATTAAAACAGTAGGTTTGCTGCGGTCAACGTTCTTAGTGTGCAC
>SEDW01001306.1 GCA_004193325.1 Pseudomonadota bacterium
AAGCGCTCATCCAGGACTTTCATGCCGCGAACCAGATGCTGTGGAACCCGCTCCTGGCCCTTCTTCGGGGGATAAAGAGCCATGTAAGTATGCTCTAGTGCATTCATATCAAGGTGCATTGCATAGTTGCAGTTGTAGGCCTGAAATACCCGGGCCATCGCCGTAGGCGTCATGCTCGAGAAATATCCGTAGATCAAAAAGCGTCTCGCGCCACGATTCTGCATACAGATTCCGGCTCTTAACGAACGGAATTTTCTATCCTGAGAACCTGACCAGTTACCGAGTGTCCAGTTACTCACGTAGCGGCCTGGAACACCTTTGTTTTGCACTGGATCGTAATCGATGATCGGCACACCGTTTTGTCTTGCAAAGCGAACGCGACTGATCGTTTCGTTGTCGCTCTCTTTCCAGGTCTTAAAGTCGATCGCGCCATCCTTATAAACGACGAGAGTCGAAAGTTCTGGCTGCAGCTCACTCAGTACCACTCCGTTTTCCACGAAGCCGTAATGTGAACCGCGATTTTGTTTGGCGAGAGTTCCCCAGTGAAACGCACCATGATCGCGTTTAAATCCACCCGTAAAAATCCCCGCAACCCGATCGGCGAGATAGGGCGGAATCAAACCCGTCGCGGTAATAGGCGCAATAGTCTGAAAACCATCTGGACCCTTGAGAGCAGGATCACGAACCTCAGGAAGAGTACGCTCAGACCAGCCAACAGCCGGGTGATCCGTTCCAACAGCAAAGCTTAAATCGAAGGCTCCAACGTCGAACGCAACCATGTAGGCGGCAGCACCCATTTCCACGTTATCGAGACCTTTTACATAATCCGAATTACTCTTGAGAATCTGCTCATCGATCGCACGTGGCTCGATTGCGCTGACGAAGACACCGGTTTGATTCGCACTCCGGTACCAGCGACCCGCATCAAGAGAATCGCCCTTAGCGCCTTCGACGGTGATCCCAAGTTCTTTGGTGGTGATCTGTTCGCCGCGCATCTTCTCATTCAACTTCGCTGGCTCTGGACCATCGGGAAGATCGGTCTGCCCAGCGCTCGAGTTGATGTTGCCTTC
>SEDW01001307.1 GCA_004193325.1 Pseudomonadota bacterium
TGCAATGCGTTGCGTAGCCATTCCGCCACAGCGCCCTTAATCGAGGTTTTCTTTTATAACTCATGATCTTAAGACTCACAAGAATTATTTCAGCTTGTGGGTCTCAAGAATTGAATTTCTGATCTTCACTCCGAGCAAAGCTTAATCAGAGGCTCGGATTATTTCTTTTTAGCATCCGCTGGTTTTACGGCAGCTTTACCTGCAGGAGCCGCCTTAACCGGTTCAGCAGCTTTGACCGGAGCAGCCGCCACAGCAGCGCCCACTTCCGTTTCCATCACAGCCTTAACATCAACCTTATTGGCGACAGTCACGCCGGCATAGGTAGGGACTTCCAATTTAAAATCGTCAAGATTTAGGGTGAAATCGGCCTCAATCGCATTCTTCCCACCGCCAACTTTTGACACAGCAGTACCAGAAATAGGCTTCTCAACTCCGTGAAAATTGAGAGTTCCTGTGAATGGACCTTTGCTCTCGCCGTCTTTTCCGGACGTTTCAAACTTTGTGATTTTCAAGGTCGCGTTAGGATATTTTTCGACTTCGAAATATTTCTTTTTCATATGATCGTCGCGCAGATCGATACCAGTCACGAATTTAGACATAGGTACGGTTACTTCGCCCGAAATACCCTTTGCATCACTCTCTAAAGTGCCTTTACAGTCAGCTCCTTGACCGTTAACTTTCAGAAATCCTGGCTTCCCAGTCGCGAGGAAAGTCACCGCACAAGTATTCACCTTAAGCGGAGCAGCCTGGGCGACTGACGAAGCAAAAAGGCCGAGCGCAAACATTTTGAGAAGAGATGGCTTAAACATTAAGGACTCCTGAAGTATACAGACAAAGCTCAACGAGCAGATTTGCATCGAAGATATCATCTGAGAGAACAATGCTCGAATAAATTTTCAACTTGGCTTTTCTAAGAACGAAACTGATCACAGAATCGCCTCAAACGTGCCTCACGAAAGGTTTGCCATGTCGATAGTTCAAGACTTTAAGAAATTCGCGATGCGCGGAAACGTTATCGATCTCGCAACCGGTGTCATCATCGGTGCGGCCTTCGGTAAAATCGTATCGTCGCCACTGCCACTCAACCTGCCGTCGTCATCGGTTACGGCCGCTTCCTGCAATCTAGCGTCGATTTCCTTATCGTTGCAGTCTGTGTTTTTGCATTGATTCAAGTCATCCAGCGTTTGCAAAGAAAAGATGAAGCCGTTGCAGCAGCGAAAGCTGCAGAGCCGTCGAAGTCGGAGCTTTTGCTTGCCGACATTCGTGATCTCCTGCAAAAACAAAGAAATATTTAACCCGCTCTACTTACAGCAACGAGCAATGACTTCGCAGGGATTGCCAATACACCAAGCCCGGCAGCCCTTGTCCCCACACTGAAAATCATTCACGTGGTTCGTTGGAGCCTCGTGATTGCCTTGAATGTCAACGCGGCCCAGTCCAGTGGCCGTCATCCCCTCAGGACAGACCGACCAGGGACTCCACTTGTTCAAGGGCCCCTGTACCGATTTCCCATCTGTACACTGGAGCTTTTTCTCTTGCAGCAGCTTCAGCTGAGCCTTGAGCTCTTGCACCTCCGCTTTGAGTTGTAACAACTCACTCAGCTCCGCCTGCGCCCAGACATGGCTCGAGACCATCATCATCACAGTCAGTATCAATGCCTTCAGCATCGTCATCTCCTTATCCATGTTCAACCGCTGACTCCAGCGCAAGC
>SEDW01000265.1 GCA_004193325.1 Pseudomonadota bacterium
AAGTTTGGTTATGGTTAGTTATTAACGGTTCAGCACTTTCTCGATAGCCGGCATAACCTTGGACGGCACGAGCGGCTTGACGATCCAGGCAAGAATCCCTGCCGATTTCCCTGCGGCTTTGATGTCAGGAGTCGCTTCGGTAGTGAGCATAAGGATCGGCACCTTAGTAAAGCCAGGCTGTTCTCTAAGTTTCGACGCCATGGTCACGCCATCCATCTGAGGCATGTTGAAATCGGTGATGACCATCTTGATATCAGGATTTGCCGCTGCCACCTTGAGACCATCGGCGCCATCGACACCCTCAACAACCACGTGTCCAGCCTCTTCCAGGGCTTCACGCAACTGTACCCTCAGGGTCTCCGAATCATCGACGATCAAAATCTTTGCCATGACAAATCTCCGCAAATTTCTTTCATTATACGCTTTCAGGAAATTCAACTCAATGCTGCACGTCAGGAGAATAGAGTGGCGAGCTAGTAGACTTACCCAATAACGGCCACCTGATAGTTTACTCCTCCAGAAAGCGGTTTATGATAAAATTAAGCCGGTCCCTTGTTCACCTGAGGAAATTCTATGAGTGACATGTCCGAAGCTAGCCCCCTCCTCTTCCTCAAAGACAAGAACAAAGCTCTTTATGATCTGATTCGTTTTTTATCCGAACAAAGATTTGTCGATATTTCCGGCCGCCCTGTCCTCGAGGTTAGAGATCATGAGAAGCCCGATGATTTTGTCTACGGATCACACCAGACTGTCATTCAAATCGCTTCGAGAGATTTGCGTGTCACTTTCAAGTCTCATTTCAAACTTGAGGATGCCCGGCGGCTGACCGATCGCAAAAAACCCTTGGAACGAAGCATGAAGCAGGTGCAAAAATCCACCTACGATCTCTTCATGGAATATTCGAACCTGGTCGCAGGCGGCATCAGCCAGCATCTTCATGCGAATGGAATTGTAGCCGGTATTTCACTGCCTATGGCAACGAGTGGCTTTGACGAATTGATTTCGTCGGATTCAATCAAACAGACGAGCTATTTTGATTATTGGCGGGTCTTGGCGGAAGATTTTCATTTCACCTGCACAGTTTGTGTCGACATCCTGAATGAACAGCGACTCGGAACACTCAGCTTTGAGAAACCCGAAACCTCTGCGGAAGACGACAGTGGCCTCGAGATCCTCTAGTCGAGATCAAGCGAGAATATCGATGGTCACGAGAGTTAAGTCATCGGCCAAAGGTTCCGCGGCATAAAAATTCAAAGCTTCGTTGACCAGACTGTCGCGAAATTCCACAGCGGATTTATCGGCATTTCTCAGCACCGACCGACGAAAATTTCCTGGTCCGTACATACGTTGAGCAGGATTTCGGCATTCGGTAAATCCGTCGGTATACATTACATAACGATTCCCTTTGAGAAGAGGCAGCTCCTCCTCGCTGTAGATCGTATCGTCAGCGTGACCAATCGGGTTGCCCTGGAGAATGATCGATTCCGGGTTTTTTCCAGGGATTCGATCGCCCTTAAGAACCATCGGAAAGTTGTGACCGGCATTGGACACACGCAGGACAGAGTTCTTATGCTCAAGGATAAAAGCAAAAAACGTCATGTAAAAATCACCGTGGAAAGTGTGAAACACGACATCATTGATCTCTTGAAGGAGTTGTCTGGCGGAGACTTTCGTCTTGCTTTCGAAGTGTCTCTTCGCGTACGAAAGGCAGGACGCCTGAGTCATCGCCGTAACCAGCGCGGAAGCTGCCCCGTGACCAGTCACATCCGCAATGCAGACAAGTTCGGTATCGTTACCGAGATCAAAGTATCCCCACCAGTCGCCGGAACATTGTTCGGCCGGACGGTAATAGCTACAGACTTCCACATTTTTAGTCTTAATGTAGGGCGCGGGAAAAAAGGACTGCTGCATAATTTGAGCGGTTTCGAGTTCGGCCTCGAGCTTGGCCCTCTCGGAGCGAGCCTGTAGGACATCGGTAATATCGCGTCCCACGACGAGAACGAGGATGCCGCGGCGATCACTGACAGCCTTAAACGGCCTTAGGCTCCAGAGCACTTCTCTTAACTTGTCTTTGATCACGACGGGGCCGCTGAATTCCTCATACTCGGAATCGATTGTGATTTTACTCAAACGGTCTGCTATGGGTTTCCACTCGTCGCCTGGAAATAGGGCCCGAAGTTCAATCTCATGCAGACTATCGTGTTCAACATTTAACCAGTCAGCGCTCGTCGTGTTACCCCAGATGATTCGCCCATCCCGTGTCAGGAGACAGGTGAGATCGTGCATCTCATGAACGAGAGTCTCCATCGCAGCCTTGGCTCGCGTAAGGTTGGTCACCACTTCGTGATTGGCAACCATGGTTGCACTCGCAATCTGTTCACGCGCGCTCAATGTCATATCAAGGCCTCCAATCGAGAGACCTTCATTATAAGCTTTTCCGATGAGATTACAAAGTTGCCTGCCGCCGCTTGAAGAGTTCTTCAGCATAAGGAATACAAAGGCCAAAGATAATCACTGTCAGCACCCCGAAAAGGGCAAGCATCGGCAGGGATTCTTTGAGAAAAAAAGCGCCGTAGAGCGAGGAAAACACCGGACCCATATATTGAAGAGGCGATACCTGAGAGGCAGGCGCCGAACGGAAGGCGCGTGTCAGACAGCTTTGGGCAATGATCGCGGGTAGAACGGATAAGACTAGGACCGCGTGCCCGCCGGGGCTACTCGGAAGCTGCCAGCCCTTAAAGAGAAGCACAGCGCCCGACACGATTGATCCTCCAAGTCCGAGGCTGAGCATGATTTGTTCGCTTTTGATTCTCTTCAACTGACGAATCGAAAAATAAGCAAGCGCCGCCAGCGGACCGCTCGCCGCGGCAACTGCGATGTCGAAGAGAAAAACACTTCCCCCACTCTTAAACGCACCTAAGGCAACCAGCGCCACACCTAAAAAGCCAAAGACCAGGGTCACGACTCGCAGACGGGTCACGACCTCTCCCGTCACAAGAACAGCGAGGACTGTGACGTAGAGAGGACTCGAATTGGAAAAGAGTGAGGCCATGCCCAGAGGAATATGCAAAACCCCATAGTAGTAGGTGGTAAGACTCGCGACACCGACGATACCCCGGGCCCAAAGCCAAAAGTTCTCTTTAGGTGTCGGCTGCTCCCCCGGATCTTTCCGCAGGCGATACCAGCACCAGAGCGTGAGAGCCACAGAGCGATAAAACATGGGTTCCCAGGCCGTCAGATGAAAGGCAGCTCCGCTTGCAGCCTCCTCCACCCGCTCGGTGATTCTGAGGAGAAAGATGTTGCTCGAGAAGAAAAACTGAGCCAGCACCATATAGAAAAACGCCTGGAGAGGGCGATCGAGAGACTTCGGGATAACTGAAATAGATGACTCCTCATCGCCAAGATTTATTTGAAACAGTGAATCATAAGGGATCGGAACGTCATACTCGAGTCCTAAAAAAAAAGGGCTCGGCTTCGGCTTGCCAGCAAATTCCGCGCCTGCCAAACTCAGAGGAGGGAGACCCAAAGCCATGCCGATCCTTGAAACGAGTTTTATTTCGACCAGCGCCCTGCTCCAGACTGTCCTGCAGGTCGTCGGGACGATTGCCTTTGCCATCTCGGGCTCACTCGTCGCAGGCAAAAAAGAAATGGATTGGTTCGGATCCGTGGTCCTTGCCGTGGTCGTGGCCGTCGGTGGCGGCACACTGCGTGATCTGGTGATGGGTGCCACGCCGGTGTTTTGGATCAAATCTCCCTGGTATATCCTGGCGCCGACGCTCACGGCTCTTATCATTATGCCCTGGGCGCGGCGGCACATTGAATCGAGCTACAATCTCGTTCAGATCGCGGATGCCGCAGGCCTTGCTCTCTTTACTCTCGGCGGAACCGATGCGGCTATTGCGCGAGGCATAGACCCTCTGGTCGCCATTCTCCTTGGGATGATGACCGGGATTACCGGTGGTGTGATTCGAGATGTTCTTGCCAACGAGATTCCAGCGGTACTCAAAGGTGATTTTTATGCGTTGGCGGCAATCGTCGGCGGAGTCGTTTATGTGGGGCTGCTCTATTTTCAGCTTCTGCCTCTGCTCGCGTTTTGGACTTCGTTCCTCATCATCTTCTCCCTAAGGCTGATCGCCATCGTTCGAAAGTGGACCTTTCCGCCGATGCGCTGAGTCAGCTCATACAAAAAAACCTTCCTCCTCAGCGAGGGGAAGGCTTTTCGCTTGCTAAAGATTAAGGACAGCCGCTTGGCTTGACCCGATTCATAACATTGATGAGATCACCGTTATCGGAATCGATTTCCCACATGAAGGCACCTGCGAGGCTTTTTTCTGTGACCAAATCCATCTTCGCTTGAACGGAGCAGACGTCATCGTAGGAAATGAGTTTGCCTTCCGCCGCGTTCCAGAGATAAGGCGCTTTCGCTTTAGCATCCCAGATGTAGGTATATCCCGGTCCATTTCTAAAATCAGTTTTGATCTGTTTATAGTCGATGATTCCGGCTTCCCACATCTTGCCCGTCAAAGCAAAACCATGACCCGCTCCGCTGTCGTCATTAACACTGTCGCTCAAACCTTTGGTGGCGATCGGATCGGACTTTTGTTCCGGTACCAAAGGCTTTCCGTCGGTCGGATTGATCTTGGCTTTGGCAGCGATTCCCTGCCAAGCACGGCCGTAGGACGCGATTCCAAACACTATGTGTTTAGGAGGAACTCCAGCCGCGATCATATTTGCGACGGTTTCCGCACCACTGTAGCCGTCGAGTAGTTTGTAAGCACCAGGGTAAAGGCCAGCCTGATGACCGCGCAAACCATTCCAGGCTCCATAATAATCGTAGGTCATATCAAAGATGAGATCGATCAGAGGCTTATTCGCATCAGCGTAGATACTTTTATAATCGATGTTCGCGATTTGTTTGGGACCTGCACCGACAGCTGACGTAATGAGAAAACTGCGGTTCTTGGCTTTACCAAGAACGTCGAGAGCGGCGCGAAGTTCTTTAAAGAGCGCCACGTGATTGGCTTTGTCAGCCGCGCTGCCAAGTTTTGCGCCAGCAGCTCCCCCACCACCTGGATATTCCCAGTCGATATCAATGCCGTCGAAGAAGGGATATTTCTCTAAAAAAGCAATGCAGGAATTGATAAACACTGCCCGATTCGCGGAGCTTGAAGCCATTTCAAAGAAGGCGTCGGACAGTGTCCAGCCGCCGATCGA
>SEDW01000266.1 GCA_004193325.1 Pseudomonadota bacterium
TGCTAAAACGGGTGCAACGGTGATTTCTGCCGATAGTCATCCGGCCCATATCTGTCAGGGTTCACGCTCAGTTTCGAAGAGTTATCACATTGCGTCACCGCGCTTCAATTTTGCCCGCTATCGTGAAGAGATTCTCGATATCGTCAAGCGTGAGCGCATCGACCTTATCGTTCCAGCGAGCGAGGATGTTTTCCATCTCGCCCGTCTTGCTCCGGAATTGAAGGAGCATTGCGAAGTCTTTTTTCCCGAAACGGATCTACTCTTTGCCGTGCATCACAAACAAAAATTTATTGAGATGGCGGCCGGTCTCGGTCTCGCTGTTCCTCAATCCATGCTTTATGAAGATGAGGGAAAAATACCGGACTACTGCCAGAAGGATTATATCCTAAAGCAAGTCTTCTCGAGAGCGGGCCAGGGCGTAATCTTTGCCAAGGCCGGTGTGCATCCCAAAGATTATGGAGCTCTAGCCGATGGCTCCTGGCTCCTTCAGGAAAAGCTTGCAGGGGAAACGCTTTGCTCCTGCACGATCGTGCATCACGGCAAAGTCGGAGCTCACCTCGTCTATCGACCTTCAGTCATTCTCGGATCAGTCGGCGTTGTGTTCCGGCAGATCGATGATAAAGCGATCCGTCTTTGGGTGGAAAAATTTGTGGCCGCCACCGGTTATCACGGAATGATTTCCATGGATTTCATTTTGAATGCTGAAGGCGAAGTCGCTGCGATCGAGTGCAATCCGAGACCGACGAGTGGCGTACATCTCTTCGAGCCCGCAATGATGGGCTATGCGATCCAGGATCCGACTCGTCCTCTACCAGCGCTGAGTCAAAGGCAGAAGGCTCAGATCACTCTGGGAATGCTGGGAGCGCTGCCGAGCGTCTTCCGCAGTCAGAAGAATTTCAAACAGAAGGTCTTCGATATCGCCGGGGCGCGTGACGTGATGTTCTCCTGGCGAGATCCGGGTCCTGCGCTCTATCAGCTGATCTGTTACGGTTATCTCTTTTATTTGTCCTGGACGCGCAAGATTTCGCTGACGGCCTGTATGATGGATGGCGTTGAGTGGAATGGTGAAGAAGCTCATGTCGTGGTCTAAATTCTAGCGACGAATCCGAAAGAAAATTAGCGTCTCCGGCAAAGTCGGAGGCGCTTCATTCATTTGATCGCGAAAACCTTCTACACTGCGGCATATACGCCCTGGCGAGGTCAAAAGAGTCCTTTTCAGGCGACAGTTTTTAAGCCTAGAATGTGGGACTGGACGAAGAGGGGACAGGCATGGATTTAGTTTTGATCACAGGACACAGTTCGGGACTCGGTTTGGAGTTGGCACAGGCTTACCTCGACCGCGAAGCAACCGTCATCGGTATGTCGAGGCGTCAAATCAATTCCAAAAATCCCCGGCTCTATCAATTCCACTTCGATCTGAGTCGTGAGGGCAATTGGGAAGATAAATTGCGCGAGAGTCTGCCAAGGCAAGACTGGTCTCGAGTCCTGCTCATCAATGCTGCGGGTACGATTGCGCCGACGGTTCCCTTTGGATCGATGGAGGGTGCACAGATCAGTCGTGCCATCGAATTGAACGTGACAGCTCCCTTACGTCTAATGAATATCGTCGCGACTGTTTATAAAGACAAAACGCTGCGCATTGTCAATGTAAGCAGCGGTGCCGCGAAGAAACCCTATCAGGGCTGGTCCGTTTACTGCAGTAGTAAGGCCGCCTTGGAAATGGCCTCACGCGTGCTCGCCGAAGAAATGCAGGCACAGGGCCGCGATGTTCGGGTCATCAGCTATTCACCCGGGCCGCTTGATACGGCTATGCAGGTAGAACTACGCAAAAAGAAAGTTGAGGATTTTCCGGAAGTGGAGCGATTTATTAAGCTTCATGAAGAGGGAAAGCTTGTGTCACCGAAGCTTGCAGCGAACGATATGATGGAGCAGATCGATCGCAAGGATTTGCCTTACTTCCTCGATTACAAGCTCACACCGCCTAACTGATATTATCTGCGAAAATAAACACAGGATACGCAAAGCCGTCTGAGCCCATGGCCGACGGCTTTTAGCCATCTTGCGCTTTGTGGTGCACTGAGGCCAACCTTGGCGGCGAGCAGTCCATATTTTTGTAAGCGGGGG
The DNA here is from genome assembly GCA_004193325.1 of Pseudomonadota bacterium. GTDB lineage: Bacteria > Bdellovibrionota_B > Oligoflexia > Oligoflexales > Oligoflexaceae > Oligoflexus. Next base: position 2,125 of record SEDW01000266.1, read on the forward strand.
TTGTGTTCGATGAGGTACTGCCAGGCGGCTTCACCTTCGAGGTAATTCGCGGCGACGACAAGACGGAGTTCGCGGGGAATGATCTCGTTCCAGCTCTCTGGTGCTTCTTTGGGAACGGAATATGTCTGCCAGGGGAGAAAGGTCCAGTTGCGGGGGGATTCGTCGGCCACGACCTGAGCCAGGACTCGACAGACAGTGCATTGCATATCGAATAGGACGGTGACTTCGGATTCGCTTCGCATAATGTCCTCCCGCGTTTATTTTAACACAGGAGGACGAAGGACAGATGAAGGACCAATTATTCGGTTAGAGCCCGGCCGACGTTGAGACGACCACCACTAACGGTTTTGGTTTTGAAGCTGGAAGAGACATCGACGGTTTTCATGAGCTGAGCTTTGATCTCAAGGCCAGTCCAATCAGGATGGGCGGCCTTCAGAAGAGCGGCAGCTCCTGCAACCACGGGGGCTGCCATCGATGTTCCACTCATGGACGCGTAGTTGCTGCCAAGAACGGTGGAATAAATCCCTGAACCCGGTGCTGCGAGGTCAACCGACTTCGCTCCGTAGTTGGAGAAAAAGGACATCCAGTCGAGCTGATTCGATGAGGCAACCGAGAGGATGCCATCGATATCGTAGTTGGTTGGGAGGACCACTTTGTTATCGTTGTTAGAGGACTCGTTACCCGCTGCCGCTACGAAAAGAGCGCCGGTGTCGACGTTTTTCTGAATCGCTTCTTTGAGAATGTCGTCGCCTTCGCCCTCTTCAGCCGGGCCGCCCCAACTGTTGCTTGTGATGGGAAAGCCCATTTTCGTTGCGTATTCAATCGCCGCAACCGCTCCAGCGGTATCGCCTTCGCCGGTTTTGCCGTTGATGAATTTGAGGCCAACGAGAGTCACGTTCCAGTTGATACCGGAAACGCCGACTTTGTTATCGCCCTTTGCACCAATCACGCCTGCACAGTGAGTGCCGTGGCCATGGTCGTCCATAGGATCGTTATCATTATTAACAAAGTCCCAGCCTCTGAAGTCATCGACGTAGCCATTGCCATCATCGTCTTTGCCGTTGGTGGTCTTGTCTTTGCCGCTTGAATCAAGCCCTGATTCACCGGGGTTGGTCCAGTAGTTAGGCGCGATGTCGGGGTGCTTATAGTTTACGCCTGAGTCGATGATCGCGACGATCACGCTCTTATCACCGGTTGTCACGTCCCAGGCCTTGGCGCTGGCGATTTTCCCGTGATGGTATTGTGTGCTGAGTTTCGGATCGTTCGGCGTTTTCATCAGCTTGATGATGCCGTTCGCCTGAATGTACTCAACATCCGGATCATTTTTTAGAGTCTCGAGGAGAGACGCAGAGCGGTTGCCGCTGGCTTTGATCAAAAACGATGGGGATGATTCGAATGCTTTGACTTCGTTTGCTCCCATTTGTCTGAAAAACGCTCTGTTCTGAGTTATTCCATCCTTAAAGCGGACGATGAATTCACCTGCGCGGTGAGGCTGATCAAAGCCTACAACACGTGCTTCTCCATAAGCTTGTCCCGCAACCACTGATGCCAAAAGCAACGCAGCTATCGATCCTCTCATGACCGGCTCCTCTAGAAATTTTGATTGTTTATCTATTTCCAAAATCGCACGACTTAATGATAGCGTCAATTCAAACATTTCGAATGACTGGAAAAAAGCCATTATTTTTAGAATGCGCTGAATGAATTCCGTTACAGTCCATGCATAGGCGCAAGTTGAGAAATGCTTTATAATTCATTCACGAGACATTAAAATATTTCGATCTAGAATCCACAGAGAGGATAGATATGAATAAAAGAATCCTTTCTCTATGCGCGATATCGAGGCGCGAAGCCGTTAAAAAAGCGATGATGGGCCAATTCAAAGTGAGCTTCATCACGGGCTTGAGCGAAATCAACAGCGCAATCAATGATTTCAAACCTGATCTTTTCATCCATGATTGGGGAGCTCAGGAAGAATCCCAAGCTCGTCAATTTCATTTAAAATTCGGTCAGAGTACAGCTGCAATCGATCTCTCCCGGATCGTCCTCGTTGCCGAGGTCACGCCGCAGATGCTCGCGTTCGCCTCGGATTCGATGGTCGAACGTTTCCATAGCTACAGCGCCATCCCCCTGACCTTAGCGAATGAAGCCAAGATGCTGCTCGATGCTCGGGAGGGCAGTGAGCTGCAAAAGTTTTTGAGAGAATCGAAGCAGACGAGCTTCCAGTATAATCAGCAGATGATCGACCAGCGGATCGAACAGCTCTTCGAGAAGTATTCTCACGATCCCAAAGTGAAGATGGAGTACGCAAACCTCCTCCTTCGAAGAGGCATGAACCAAAAGGCTATGGTTCTTGCTCAGGAACTTCTCAATAAAGATCCTCTAAATCTGCGGGCGAATAACCTCCTGGCCCGGGCGCAGATGAAGATGGGGCACTTCGAAGATGCTCTGGTCCTCCTGAATCGCGCGAACGTGCTGAGTCCCTCCAATCCAGGACGACTCGTCATGCTCGGTGATGCGCTTTACGGGAAGGGTGATTTGAATGCGGCGCTTGAGAGTTATCATCAGGCGATATCCCTCGATGCGGACTTCTCCCGCGAGGCCGGTCGACAGATTGGTAGGATCAAACTTGTGCAGGGGCAGCTCGAGGACGCAGTGAGTTTCTTCAAGTCATCGGTTTCTGAAGAAGAGTCAGCAGGCTTTTTTAATAACGCGGCCGTGCAATCGGCCCGCGCTCAGCAATACGGTGATGCGCTCAAACTCTATGAGTCGGCTCTCCAGACTTTGAAGACTGATCGCCTGAAACCCACAATCTACTACAATATCGCACTTTCTCATTTGAGATTGAACGAATCCGATCCAGCAGTGAAGGCGCTCAAACGCGCCCTCCACTACGATCCGTTTCATGAAAAAGCTTTGGGACTGATGCAAAAGCTCAAAGGCCCGAAAGCGTCCTGAGTCTTGCTTTCCTCAGATTGAAGAGAAGTAGCGCGAGGGCTAGGAATAGTAGCAAGGGGCAGATGAGAAATGCATTCTCAATGCCAAGTGCATCGGCAATCGATCCAACCGACTGATGCATGATCCCGAGC
>SEDW01000267.1 GCA_004193325.1 Pseudomonadota bacterium
TACTGATCGACGACTTCCTGTGTGAGGATTTTCGCCTCGTCAGCAATCTCCACACGGCCCACCGTAAGAACGTCGCCTACCAGGCGATCTCCAACGACCCTTCGCATAATCGACATCGATATATCACGGATGTTTTTGTTGACGTTGCGGGCATGGAAGAGAAATTTCCAGGGGTCACTGATTCGGTATTGAACGATCCATTCAACGTCGGCAACGTTAAGGTCTCCCGTGAGCATCAGACTTTCTTCGGCAAAGCCGTTTTTAGCGTACTGCGTGTTACCTGTGTGTCGTTCGAGGGAGCGAAAGCCAAATTCTTCCTGAAGTAATACCTTGGATGGGACTTTCGTCACGGTATCGATTCCAAATGGCAATTTAAAATGGAGTCCTGGAGGAGTGGTGGACTCATACTTTTCAAAGCGTGTGACGACTGCCTCCTCACTGACATCGACTGTGTAGAACGAGGTAAAAATGCCTGAGATCACGACCAAAGCGATGATTGTGTAGGCGATAAATCGCTCTGGCAGTTTAAATTCTCTATCGCTGGGAGTGTGACCTCCTCCACCTCCATTACCACCGCCGCCATTGGCCTGAAAGAGATTACGGATCTGCTTGGAAAGTTCGTCGAAGGGATTGGCTTCGGGATCAGATTTGCCACCACGAACACTGCGAAATCTATTGTCCTGATCGTTGTCATTCTCATTAGACATAGAGCGTCTCCATTCATTGTCGGTTAACGCTAACAGTTTGAGCATCTGTTTTCAAGGGCGTAACACAATGAACGAAGTTAGGTACTAGCCGTTTAAGAGTGTTGTCATTAGAGCAACATAAGATAGATCTGATGATCATACGAGCAGGGTAGGTGGAGCCAGCCCACGTCTACCGATTATGAACGGGTCTTGAGCGGACGCTGTTGGATTGAATCAAATCAGAGATTTCACCGAAGTCTTCCACTGCTATTTCATGGCCCCCGTTCTCGAGGATGACAAGTTTGGATCTTGGGATCATTGCTTCAGCTGCTTTCGCATGATCCAGTGGCAGCACAGGATCTTTACTCCCGTGGACAATCAAAGTCGGAATTTTTGTCTGGGCAATCTTTCCGAAATATTTTTCGGCACCAGCAAGTTGAGCATGATTCAGACTCTCTCTGCAACTTTCAATGCCACAACTTGAGCGATCATTCCTCCCAGGGAAAGTCCCCTGTATCTCTGTTGTCGTAACGGATCACAAAGAAATTGTGTCCGACCAGTTCCTCGCAGAAATCGACTTCCCAAAGTTGAGACGATCCAGATGCGCCCATGATCAAAATCAAAGGCTGATCCTTAGGCCGACCAAAACTTTCTGTGTAGAGCTCGATGTCTCCGTTTTTTACAACTTTGATCTTTGGCATGGACGTCTCCTTAGACTGGACCGATTATGCTTCAGGGGATGTTGTCGTAAGACCGAGGAAAAATAGATAGATACACAAAAAGCACTGTCGGCCGCATGCGGCTCAGGACAGTGCTTTTTCAAGACGCTATTCAGTGAACACTTTTGTCGCTTGTATCAGCTTTGTCGAGGCCGCGACCTGTTTTTTTTTGAAGTTCTTCGATATGTTTAGAAGCCTCAGCCTTATTGAGAGAGGAATCAAATTCAATTCCCGCTTCTTCGCTGAGAGTCTTCAAATATGAAGCTTGTGGGCCTGTCATAGGCTCGTCTCCAGTCACCCACTGATCGGGATCGCGTTCAGGGCTGCCGAGGATATTTGGTTTCGCTTCTTCTTCTGTATGTAATTTGCTGTCCATTGTGTCATCCTTGCTTTGATGTTCGGAAAAAGTTTTTCCCGCCTTGGATGGCTTTGCAAATCCTGGGCCAAAGCAATCTGCGCTACGGGATTCGGAGAGGATCTTTCGCGCTTACTCGAGTCGAGCATCTTCTTGACTTGGCTCATCTGATCACTCAAGATTATGACCATCGGCAAAACATCGGGGAGTGACTGGAGTGAAACCTTCAACTGGTTTTCTATGGTTGGGATTAAGTCTATCGACTCTTCTGAGTTGTAAGCATAGTGAATCGTCTCAAATCGCTTCGTCGGATAACGCGGCTGGAGAACATTATCAGATCAATAGGGAACAGCCACGGCTATGTACAGCGATTCGAGGCAACGGTCCTTTGATTTGGGCTCATTTTGCTTCGATGGCGAAGATATTGGAGACTGAGGGGCTTGTAGAAGGTGTCGCCGGCGGTAGCTCAGCCTCGATCAGCAGTTTTCTCTACGAGAGCATGTTGACGAATCCTGCTATTTGGAAAAACTGTTCTAGCGGCGCTTGCTCCTCTCAAGAAGTTGCCGCAAGACTTGCCTTTATGATGAAGACCTTACCGCTTTGGTTAGATACGGCTAAAGAAAGCAAGGAGGCTGTGGCTCTTGCTTATGTTGCGGAGACAGCAAAAACCGTAAAAAGTTTCGACTTTAAATCCCTGGATGTTAACGAGATCACTAAACTCAAGGACGCGCTCGGGGAATTGAAAAAACTTCTTTTGTCCTCCACGATTCGCGGCCTTCTCAACAAGGACTTCTTGGATTTTATTACTCCAAAGGCGACTGATAATCTGGAGTCGCTTTCCTTTCGGGCTCAGGAAGCTAAAGACGGCTTGGTAAACTTCGGCAAGTTTTCGGCCAAATCATCGAACATTCTCTATCGCCCAGGGCTACTCGACTTTAAAGCAGTAGCTGCCTTGTTCGCGAGTATCGGTGATTTTTATGCCGGCGCTGCAGGAGAAAGCGCGAAGGCTTGGCCTAGCCTACTGGGGGAGTGTTCCCCACTTGCTCGAGACAAAACGCCTTGGGACATGAAGGGTCAACCCTGTGAGAAAAGTATAAAGTCTGCGATGGAACGCTTTCTCAGAGAAGACCGATCGATGCAAGTCAAGCGAGGCGATAGCAGGGTGGGCGATGTGATTCCAGCCATTGCTTCAACGGCGATTCTGATCAAGGGCCAGGAGATCTGGGAAGAAGGACAGAAGGCATACTTCAGAGGACAAACGACAGAACTTAAATTTCCAGATGGCGCTGTTCGTTTTGGTTATGCCAGCAACTTTGCGGAGGGCGAAAGACTCAAGCAGACTATGCCGAACTTTGGTGATAAACGAAGCAGCATGTACCAAAGTCTTGGAGCGATGCGCTGGGTCGATTTCATGTCAGTGTCTCCGGCTGAGCCTGGTCTGGCGAGTGCCTTGACCTTTAAAGATGCGGAATCGAAAAATCTCCTCTCGTTCGGGGGCTGGAGTGACCTGTCACCTGTGATGGTTTTGAAGGCCGCTAACTGCCAGAAAGTGATTTATGTGACTCGGGAGGGTGAAGATTCGGAATTCGCTCAAGGAGTAGCGGGCCTAGTCGGATTGAATCCCATTCATGACGAACTCTTTTCGCTTGGGAATAATAAGAGTTCGTTCTCTGAGGCGCTAAACCGAGCTGATGCAGTTTATTGCACGAAGTGGAACGACTACAACGGGACCAGCCTGGAGGATATTAAAAATACATTTACGCAGGCGTATCGTGGAGGTGTTTTGTACAAGGGCGATCGAACCGGAGCGCCCGTAGGTTGCGCTAAAATTCCTTGATTTAACCGCGATGAGATTTTCTTTCAAAGGCCTGCACTTTATGTGTAGGCCTTTGTTGCGTGATGCATTCTTAAAGGGCTGGCAGTCTACCGAGGAGCCAGAGAATAACAACAACGATGAGGATCGTTCCTAAAATGCCAGAAGGCGCAGGGCCCCAGTTGGCTGAGTGTCCCCATCGAGGAAGAGCACCGATGAGCATGATGATAAGGATGACGACTACGATTGTATACAGCATGAAGATCTCCAAAGTTAAGTACTGCCGGAGTCTAACTGCTTATTGATGAGGAAGCTTCGAGCTTTTTTAAAGGAAAATGCCTTCGCCTCGCAGATACACTTAAAAAGCAGTGATCTGCGATAGGCTACTCATTTTATGGTGAATTTATCCGAGCCTGATCGCTCATAAGCATGAGTGTAATACAAACAGATTATTCGAGTTAAATCGTAGGGTTGAAGATTTAGATTGGAGCCGTAAAGGAATCTTCCGATAAGAATATCGGTGCCTTGAGGCCATTTCTATCACTTCAGTGCTTCTTGTTCGATAACTGGGAAATTTTGTATGAAACTCGCCAATGTGGTTTTAACATCGTTATTCATGTTCGGAATAGGCTGCAGCGGTGCTCCTCAGAATCCCAATTTGGGAAAGAAAAAAGGTTCAGGCAATGGCGTCGGTGAAACCGTAAGCGGCAACGAGACCACCTCCGGCGGTGGCGGAGCGTCTCAGACCGGCCTCACGATTGATCTTCAAGATCAGGCTGCGGCTTCCTCTTTTCCTCGCCTTTCTCACACACAGTGGGAAAATTCGGTAAAAGATTTGTTGTTCCTCGATAAGCTCTCAGGCCTTTCCTCCAATTTTCCAGACGATCCAACCGGCTTTGCCTTTGGCAACAATGGAGCTTCCTACAGCGTCAGTGCCAATCAATGGACGGCCTATCGAGATGCAGCAGAAGCTCTTGGAGAGAGAATCGCCAAGGATCCAGCTGCGATTCAAAAACTCATTCCCAAAGGCTTGACGGATAACAAGGCGATCGTTACCGCCTTTCTCACTCGTGCATACAGACGCCCACCATCGGCGTCTGACGTTGAAATGATTGCTGCTATGTTTGCGAAAGGAACTCCTGTTAGCGGTGCGACTGACGCTAAAGCGGGAGGCTTCGCCGCGATGATCACTATTGCTCTACAGTCGCCTCTGTTCATCTATCGCGTGGAACGTGGTGATAAGAGCAACGGTCGCTACAAGACTCTCGACGCCTATGAAATCGCATCCCGGCTTTCCTACGGGATTTGGGAAACGATGCCGGACGAAACCCTGTTCGCGGCAGCTAAAAGCGGCGATCTTTTGAAGCCAGCGGTGATTCAGACTCAGGTCCGCCGACTGCTCGATGATCCGCGAGGTAGCGCGATTCTCTCGGCGATCCACAGCAAGGGTTATCGCATCGATCAGTTCAAAGCAGTTCCCCAGGACAAAAATAATTATCCCGAAGGGGCATCCTTAGACACTAAAACAATCGCGCTCGAAGCTCAACTCTTCGTCGACGATGTTGTAGTCAAGAGCGGTAAAGCGGCGACCGAACTTTTCACGGCACCCTATGCTTTTGTCAGTGCGAAGACAGCCCCA
>SEDW01001308.1 GCA_004193325.1 Pseudomonadota bacterium
GTTGTGACCGCGGTAGCGAACGGCAACCTCTACGAGAAATTTGTTCTCGAAGCCAAAGGGGAAGTGGCGGAACTCGCCGAGACGATCAATAGAATGACTGATACGCTCCGAACCTTTGCCGACCAGGTAACCACCGTGGCTCGCGAAGTGGGGATTGAGGGTAAACTTGGAGGTCAGGCGAAAGTTCCCGGAGCCGCCGGCACCTGGCGGGACTTGACCGATAACGTGAACCAGCTCGCGGGCAACCTTACCTCTCAGGTGCGCGCGATTGCTGAAGTATCCACCGCGGTAACAAAGGGTGACCTGACCCGATCGATCAATGTCGAGGCGCTTGGCGAAGTCGCGGCGCTCAAAGACAACATCAACCAGATGATCGGTAATCTCAAAGACACCACGCAAAAGAACAATGAGCAGGACTGGCTGAAGACGAACCTCGCGAAGTTCTCGGGAATGATGCAGGGCCAACGAAATATCATTTCCGTGGCCCAGCTCATCATGTCGGAACTCACGCCACTTGTCGGAGCGCAGCACGGCGCTTTCTTTATGATGGAAGCCAGCGAGGACAAGAGCCATTCGCTCTTAAATCTCATCGCGAGTTATGGCTTTAGCTCACGCAAAAATCTGTCGAGCAGCTACCGCATGAAAGAAAGCCTCATCGGTCAGTGTGCCTTTGAGAAAAAACGTATTCTGCTCTCCGACGTCCCGGAGGGCTTCATCCATATCGAATCGGGTATGGGCGATGCGCCAGCTCGCAATATCGTGGTCCTACCCGTGCTCTTCGAAGGCGAAACCAAAGCTGTTATCGAACTCGCATCGTTTAAGATCTTTAGTGAAAACCATCTGACTTTCCTTGACCAGCTCATGGATTCGATCGGTGTCATCCTCAACATGATCTCATCCTCGATGCGTACCGAAGAACTTCTGCAGGAGCTGAAACGGTCGAACGCCGAACTCGAGGCTCAGGCCAACGAACTCAACGACAAAGCCAAACTCCTCGAAGTCAAAAATCAGGAAGTGGAACTTGCGTCGCGTTCGGTCGAGGAAAAAGCCGAGCAGCTGCAGCTCAT